>NZ_JBIWMX010000013.1:0-219215 GCF_044766925.1 Nocardia sp. NPDC101769
CACGGGGGGTGTGAGGCCGGAACCAAATAAAATATTTGGCACTGACATTCATCGACACACTATTGAGTTCTCAAAGAACACACGCACAAGCAATCGACCCAAAGTTGATTGGATGTCCTGCGAGGCAACTTTTCCAGCCTAGCCGCGAGACTCCGCAGAGTCAAGGGCCAACTTTCTGGCTGGCGTGTTCATGTCCGGCGCTCCTCGTCCAACCTCGTATCCGCTTCCGATGATTTCCAGCCTCTGAGCTGGGCTTTTCGGTCCCGGTCGGTGTCCGTGTCGCTCTGACCTGGACTAAGTTACGCGGCGGATAACGCGAGGTCAAATCCGCTGGTCGCGGATGCGTTTACGCTGGTAAAAGGGTTGCTGACCGGGGCGATCGGCGACCTGAGCCACCGGTTTGTGACCCAGGTCATTTCGATCTTGTTTCGGTATCGGCGAACCGGTCAGTCGGCCGCGCGGCGCACGCCGGCGAAGTTCTTCTTGCCGCGACGCAGCACCAGCCACCGTCCATGCAGGTAGTCGGCATCGGATGGGGTCCACTCCGGATCGGACACCTTCTCGTTGTTCACGGCGGCGCCGCCCTCGTTGACGGCGCGGCGGGCCGCACTGCGGCCCTCACACAGGCCCGAGTCGACCAGCAGATCCACGATGGTGGAGGTTCCGGTCGCCTCGGCGACCTTGCCGTCGACCGCGGACTCGGCCAGGGCCGCCGACAGCGTGGCCTCGTCGAGCTCGCGCAGATCGCCGCGGCCGAACAGGGCCTGACTGGCCAACTGCACCGCATGGGTGTTCGCCTCGCCGTGCACGAGCGTGGTCATCTCGGCGGCCAGGCGCTTCTGGGCCTCGCGGGCAAAGGGGCGCTCGGCGGTCGCCTTCTCGAGCTCGTCCAGTTCCTCGCGGGAGAGGAACGTGAACCAGCGCAGGTAGCGGACCACGTCGGCGTCGGCCGTGTTCACGAAGTACTGGTACCAGGCGTAGGGGCTGGTCATCTCGGGGTCCAGCCAGAGGCTGCCGCCGCCGGTGGACTTGCCGAACTTCTTGCCGTCGGCCGTGGTCACCAGCGGGACGGTGAGGGCGTGCACGTGCTCGCCGTCGACGCGACGGTTGAGCTCCACACCCGCGATGATGTTGCCCCACTGGTCCGAGCCGCCGACCTGCAGCGTGCAGCCGTATTCGCGGCGCAACTGCAGGAAGTCGTTGGCCTGCAACAGCATGTAGCTGAACTCGGTGTAGGACATGCCGTCCGACTCCAGCCGGCGCTTGACGGTGTCGCGGGCCAGCATCACGTTCACCGAGAAGTGCTTGCCGATGTCCCGCAGGAACGAGACCGTGCTCAGCGGGCCGATCCAGTCCATGTTGTTGGCGATGATCGCCGAGTTCGGGCCGTCCAGATCCACGAAGCGCTCGAGCTGGGAACGGATGCGGCCGGCCCATTCGGCGACTGTATCGGTGGAGTTCATGGCGCGCTCGCCGATGTCGCGGGGGTCGCCGATGAGACCGGTCGCGCCACCGGCCAGCACGATCGGGCGGTGGCCCGCGCGCTGGAAGCGCTTGAGTGCCAGCAGGGGAACCAGGTGTCCGGCGTGCAGGCTGGCCGCGGTCGGGTCGAACCCGGCATAGAGGGTGATCGGGCCCTTGGCCGCGGCCGCACGCAGGGCGTCCAGGTCGGTGGACTGCGCGATCAACCCGCGCCAGGTCAGTTCATCGATGATGTCGCCGCTCACGCAGTCCATCTTTCCATTCCGCCTCTCCGCGACTTTTTCGCCCAGCGTTGGCACCGTCGCCAGTACCGCATGCGGGCGCCGGTGGAGAGCAGAAACAATTTTGGCCGTCCCCGACGAGTTACCCCGGTCGCAACGAAATCGGTTGTCGCGTGACATACGAGGAAGCCCGTCGCCGAGTTTCGTCGGCGACGGGCTGGGGTCGAGCGATTGTTCGGGTCACTTCACCAGGTTGGTGAAGGTGGAGAAGGAGGCGCGGCGCTCGTAGGCGATCCACGCGAAGACGCCGACCAGGATGAGCGGGAAGATCGCCATGGCCGGGGAGCCGAGCACGAAGGCCTGGGTGGCGGCGGCGCACACCATGGTGATGGACAGTCCCGCCGCGGCAGGGCCGTTCAGGCGGGCGACCAACAGGCCGATGCCGCCGGAGACCTCGACCAGGCCGGTGAAGTAGCGGAACCAGTCGCCCCAGCCGATCTGGTGGAAGACGCGGACGGCGTCGGCCTGGCCCACGAACTTCGGCAGGCCGGAGGCGACGATGAAGAACAGGCCGAGCACGATCTGCAGGGTCCACAGCACGCGGTTGCGGAGCTTGCCCGAGGTGGCGGTGGCGGCGACGATCGGGGTGGCGGCGATGGCGGTCATGTCGAATGTCCTTTCGGGGCTTGTCGGTTCGGTGTCGAACTCGCTTGCTCCCTAGGACGGGGGCCGTCACGGAAACTCATCGCCGTTCGGCAGAACTTTTTTGGCTAGGGCTCGAAGGCGGCTTTGAGCGCGGTCAGGTGGACGCGGCTGGCGGTGGCGGCGACCTCGGGATCGCGGGCGCGGATGGCGTCGTAGAGGTGCTCGTGCGCGTCGTGGTCGGTGGCCGGATCGCGCATGGGGCGGATGCGGAGCATGTCGATCATGGCGTGGCGCGAGCGCGGGACGAAGGCGTTGAACAGCTCGAGCAGGATGTCGTTGTGGGCGGCGGCCACGACCGTGCGGTGGAAGGCGGTGTCGGCGTCGACCAATCCCTCGACGGAGTCGCCGCTTTCGGCGCGGGCGGCCAGGGCGCGGAGCATGGCGCGCAGGTCGGCGGGGGTACGGCGGCGGGCGGCCAGGGCCGCGCCCTCGGCCTCGATGGCGATGCGGGCCTCGATGACGGTGACGATGTCCGAGCGGCGCAGCACCGTGTCCCAGTCCTCGGCGACATCCAGGGCCGTGACGAAAACGCCCGCGCCCTGGCGGCTTTCGAGCACGCCCTTACCGGCGAGTTCGCGAATGGCCTCGCGGAGTGTCGAGCGGCCGACGCCGAGCTGGGCGGCGAGCGTGGTCTCGCCGGGGAGGCGGTGGCCCAGCTGCCACTCCCCCGCACGAATTCGCGAGAGCAGGACCTCGGCGGCCTGGGCGGCGAGCGGATGCCTCTGTACCTGCGCCACTATTGCTCGGCCTCTCTACTTGTCTGAGGAGTGAATCCCCTCTAGTCTAGTCCACATGCTTCTGGGTGCCCTGCTTCTCCTTCACCGCCGCGGCGGGGTCTGACCGACCGGCACCCCGCTAGCGGGCTCGCTGTGCTGCGCCGGTCACCTCCTCCGACGCGAAAGCGAATCTCCCGTGAGCACTCCCCCGAGCTGGAATCGTCAACAGTCGTCCGTCATGCCCTCGCATCGGTATCGCGATGTGTACCAGCGGGTTTCGGTGCCACTGACCGAACGCGCCTGGCCCGCCAACCGGATCACGACCGCACCGCTGTGGGTGCCGGTGGATCTGCGCGACGGCAATCAGGCCCTGGCCGAGCCGATGGATCCCGACCGCAAGCGGCGGTTCTTCGAACTGCTGGTGGCCATGGGCTACAAGGAGATCGAGGTCGGGTACCCGAGCGCCTCGCGGACCGACTTCGATTTCGTGCGGTTGATAGGGGCCGAACGGCTGGCTCCCGAGGACGTCACCATCGTCGTCTTCACCCCCGCACGCCGGGATCTGATCGAGCGGACCGTGGAATCGGTGCGCGGCATTCCCAACGATGTAGTCATCCACATGTACACCGCCACCGCGCCTACCTGGCGGAATGTGGTGCTGGGCAAGACCCGCGAAGAGCTGGCCGAGCTGATCACCGCCGGCGGGCGCGATGTGCTGGAACTGGCCGGGGACATGCCGAATGTCCGGTTCCAGTTCTCGCCCGAGGTGTTCATGCTGACCGAACCGGATTTCGTGCTGGAGGTCTGCGACCGCATGACGACCCTGTGGGACGCCGCGCCCGAGCGGCCGGTGACGCTGAATCTGCCCGCGACGGTCGAGGTGGCGACACCGAATGTGTACGCCGATCAGATCGAGTACATGCACCGGAACCTGGCGCGGCGCGACAGCGTGATCCTGTCGGTGCATCCGCACAATGACCGCGGCACCGGGATCGCATGCGCGGAGTTGGCGGTGCTGGCCGGGGCGCAGCGGGTCGAGGGGTGTGTGTTCGGCAATGGGGAGCGCACGGGCAATGTCGATCTGGCGACGTTGGCGTTGAATCTGCATGCGCAGGGCGTGGATCCGATGATCGACTTCTCCGATATCGACCAGGTGCGGCGGACCGTGGAGTACTGCACGCGGCTGCCGGTGCACGAACGCCATCCCTACGCTGGCGATCTGGTGTACACGGCATATTCGGGAACGCATCAGGACGCGATCAAGAAGGGTTTCGCCGAACATCGCGAGCGGGCGGCCCGGCTGGGGCAGCCCGAACGTGAAATCGCCTGGGAGGTACCGTATCTGCCCATCGACCCGGCCGATGTCGGCCGCTCCTACGACGCGGTGATCCGGGTCAATTCGCAGTCCGGCAAGGGTGGGATCGCGTATCTGCTGGAGACCGAGTACGGCCTGGAGTTGCCGCGCCGCCTGCAGATCGACTTCGCCCGCCACGTCCAGCACCACACCGATCGGACCGGGACCGAGGTGTCGGCGCGGACACTGTGGGAGCTGTTCACCGCGACCTACGCGGGGAGCCCGGCCGATTCGGATATCCCCGCCGACGCGACGGTCGAGGACGCCATCGGCCTGCTGGGCCGGCGTGGGTTCTCGGTCGAGGTGCTGTCGGTGACACATCAGAGCGTGGACCACGCCGGAGTCGATCCGGCCGCCGCCTACCTGGAGTACCGCACGGACGACGGTGTGTCCTGGGCCTTCGGTACCGGTGAAAACTCCGCCCGTGCAACGGTTTCCGCCGTGCTGGCGGCCGGGGAACAGGCGGCCCGGGCGGTACCGCTGAGCGTGTAGCCGCGGCTACCCGACGACGTCGCCGTGGACGGTCCCGGTGCCGGGGCCGCCCAGGCGTCGCTCGAGTTCGGCCACCCGGTGTTCGAGTTCGGTGATGCGCTGGCGGAGTTCGGCTTCGGCCGAGGGCGCGGCGGTCGGGCCGGGGCTCGCCGCCATGCGGGCGTCGATCCGGCCGCGGAGGTCGTCGGGCGTGGCGCTCTCGCTGATGAGGACCTGCGAGGCCACGCCGGAGCCCTCGGCGACCAGGGCGAGCAACAGGTGTTCGGGGCCGATGTAGTTGTGCTGCAGGCGGATTGCCTCGCGCAGCGACATCTCCAGCACCTTCTTGGAGCGGGGTGTGAAGGGAATGTGCCCGGCGGGGGCGTGGTTCTCCTGGACGCCGACCGCCTGGTTCACCCGCTCGCGGAGGCCGGAGAGGTCCAGGCCCACGTCCGCGAGGGCCTGCCCTGCGATCGGATCGCCGCCGTGCAGGATGCCGAGCAGCAGGTGTTCGGTCCCTATCCAGTCGTGCCCGAGCAGGCGGGCCTCCTCCTGGGCCAGCACGATGGCGCGGCGGGCAGTGTCGGTGAACCGTTCGAACATGGGCTATTCCACCTAGGGTGAGCTGTCGATCCGTCCACCGTAGTCCTCCGGGCCGCCCGCCGATACGGACTCCGGTGCGCCGCTCGGCGCCCGGCGCACGAACTGATCCGGACTAGGCGGAACGATCCAGCTTGGGGGCGCGCGGGCTGCGGCGGTAGGCCGACACCGCCGGGGAATCCGGCAGCCACAGGCGCCACGGACGATCGGCGGCCAGGCTCACCCCGACCCGGGGGCCGACGGATACGGCCGCGGGATCGGTGATCTCGGGGCCGAGCTCCAGGCGGATCGGCGCGTCCCGGTCGAAGAGGTGAGTTCCATAGTCGTCCAGGCGAATTCCGAGGGCGCTGCCGACATTGCCGGGGCCACGGGCCAGGTCGGCATCGGTTTTGGCGGCGGGGCGGCGGGTGCGGGCGACATCGTGGCCCGCGATGATCTCGCCCGCCCGGACGAGGACGGCACTCGCGACGCCGTCGGGACCGCTGGTGACGTTCACGCAGGTGTGCATGCCGTAGCTGAAGTAGACGTACAGCACGCCGGGCGGGCCGAACATGATCGCGTTGCGCGGAGTGCGGCCGCGGCCGGAGTGGGCTGCGGGGTCGGGCCACGGGCCGACCGGGTCGCTTCCGTAGGCCTCGGCCTCGACGATGCGCAGACCCACCGGCCCGGACCAGAGCGTGCTGCCGAGCAGGCGCCGCGCGGCGCGCAGTGGTTCGACGGCAAGCTCTTCGGCACTCACGCCGACCTATTGTTCCGCACGGCCGTCCCGCCCGGAGTGCCGGGACGGCCGTGCGGGGCCGGCTACCCGTGGTCGGAGCCGAACCGGTGGTCAGAGCCAGGCTGCGACGCCGCCGTGGTGCGAGCAGGTGCCGCGGCGGTGCTGGCTGAAGCTGTAGGTGCCGTCCTGGCAGCGGGCGGTAGCTCCGTCCGGGACGGCGGGAGACTCTTCCGGACGCGGCACGCAGGCGCCGTTCACGTTCTCGTATTCGGTGGCGGCGCAGGCGGTGTGGAGCACCGGTGCGGCGACCGCGGGGCCGGCGAGCGCGCTGCTCGCACCGATGAAAGCCGCGGCGGCCCAGGGCAGAATATGTCGCGCCGCACGGCGCTTGGTATAGCCGATCACTACGAAATCCCTTGCAGAGTAGCGGTGTCGAAGCGGGAGCGGATGCCCCCGCCGAGCGCCGAACAATACGGGACCGCTATCGCCGTGACCCCGGATTCCTGTCGACCGACCGATTCGGCGACCTATTCGCCGCCACCCTGCTGCTGAATACCGGCCAGTTTGTCCGGATTCACCTGGAAGCGGATGTTTTCGATGTGACCATCGCGAATGTCGTAGGTCAGGGCACCCACGCGGTAGTCGCCGATCATGGCCAGGACGCCGAGTTCGCCATTGATGTAGGCGGATTCGAGGCGGATGCCCGCGCTGCTCGGTTTGGCCATGGCGCCGAGCATCCAGCGAGCCACGTGGTCGGGACCGTAGAGCGGGCGGCGGGCGGCGGTGACCTTGCCGCCGCCGTCGTTCCACAGCGTCACATCGGGGGCCAGAAGTTCCATGAGCGCGTTGACATCTCCGCCCTGGGCCGCGGCCATGAACTTCTCGGTGACCTCCGAGCGGATCGAGACATCGGTGTCGAAGCGCGGGCGGCGCGAGTGCACGTGGGAGCGGGCGCGGTGGGAGATCTGGCGGACGGTGCCCTCGGGGCGGTCCAGGAAACCGGCGATCTCGGCATGCGAGTAGCCGAAGACTTCGCGCAGCACGAAGACCGCGCGCTCGACCGGGCTCAGGGTTTCGAGGACGACCAGCATGGCGGTCGACACGGTGTCGGCCATCTCGGTCTCCTCTGCGGCGTCGGCGGTGGTGGTGAGCAGGGGTTCGGGCAGCCACGGCCCGACATAGGTCTCGCGGGTGGCGCGCGCCGAGGTGAGGCGGTTGAGCGCCAGATTGGTGACGGCGCGGACCAGATAGGACTTGGGGTGGGTGACCGTGTCCCGGTCCACCCCGTGCCATTTGATCCAGGCGTCCTGCAGGACGTCCTCGGCGTCGGTGACGGTGCCGAGCATCTGGTATGCGGTGCCGAACAGCAGCCGGCGGTGGGCGACGAACGGATCGATCGAATCGCCCTGCCGGGCAGCGGGTGTGAGCTGGTCGGGCGTGTGGTCCTGCATGGGACTCATACCTACCTGGTCTTGCGAAACGAATCCATCTCATGCGATCGTGCGCGTGGCGCGGCCGCCGTTGGCGAACTGCACCTGCATGTTCATGTGCTTGCTGATCTTGTAGACCGGCACCGGGCTGCCGCTGACCTGCTCCTTGTAGGCGACGGCGGCGCGGCCCTTCAGGTACCAGCGACGCGGGGTGTCGTCGGCCCTGGTGAACTGGATGACCGCGTCCTTGCGGCCCAGGCTCACCGGCTGGTGGATGTAGCCGAAACGGAAGGGCTTCACGGTCTTTCCGCGCAGCCGGCGGGCCAGGCTGTCGGCGGCGTAGGCGGCGGTGGGCATGCCGCTCTGGCAGGTGCCGTGCAGGACGCCGAAGGGCATGCGCAC
This sequence comes from Nocardia sp. NPDC101769, assembly GCF_044766925.1. Classification (NCBI taxonomy): domain Bacteria; kingdom Bacillati; phylum Actinomycetota; class Actinomycetes; order Mycobacteriales; family Nocardiaceae; genus Nocardia; species Nocardia sp. NPDC101769. The sequence goes on from NZ_JBIWMX010000013.1 coordinate 8,100, forward strand.
CGCTGCGGCATCGCCGATGGGCAGGATCTCCGGGTGCGAGACCGAGCGCAGGGTGGTGTCGGTGACGATCAATCCGCGCTCGTCCACGGCGATTCCGGCCAGGGCGGCCAGCGGCGACACCTTCACGCCCGCGGTCCACAGGGTCAGGTCCGAGGCGATCAGGTCGCCGGTGGTCAGGCGCACGGCATCGGGCAGCACCTTGGCGACCTGCACACCGACCTCGCGGACGATGCCCAGCCGGTCCAGAGCGTGGTTCAGGTGCGCGCGGGCCCTGTCGCCCATCAGGTGGCCGGGTTCCTGCGCGCCGATCAGCGTCACGGTCAGGCCCGGATGCGATTCGGCGATCTCGGTGGCGGCCTCGATACCGGTCAGACCGCCGCCGATCACGGTGACAGTGCCTGCGGCAGCGGCGATTTCGGTGAGCCGGTGCGAGAAGCGGCGGGCCTGGCGCGGGTCGTTGAGGGTCCAGGCGTGGTGGTCGGCGCCGGGCACGATCGAGGTGTCGGTGGTGCTGCCGAGGGCGTAGATCAGGGTGTCGTAGGGCATGTCGGTGGCGTCGTCGAGAGTGACGACGCGAGCCGCGGCGTCGATGGCGACGGCGGCCGCGCGGTGGAAGACCACGCCCGATCCGGCCAGCAGCTCGGGGATGCGGTGGTCGGCCAGTTCCTGCCCGGCGGCGATCTGGTGCATGCGCAGCCGCTCGGTGAAACGGTCCGAGGGGTTCACCAGCGTGATGCGGGCGTCCAGCTTGCGGGTGCGGCGGGCCAAGCGGATGGCGGCCAGCACGCCGGTGTAGCCGCCGCCGAGGACGACGATTCGGTGAGTATTGGTGGTGGCGTTCATGGTCGGCTCCGTGGGGCTCGTTCCTGCTGGGTCGGGCATGGGACAGGACAGCCCCGCGGAACGTGACAACCCGACTCTGTGAACTGGGTCACAGCGGAACATTCGGACCCGGTCGCTGGTTGGCAGAGGGGTGGCCGGACCCTCCGGCCTGCGGAAACAGCGTCGGAGCGTGAGGTGTGATGGCCGTAGAGGTCGAGATCTGGACCGATATCAACTGCCCGTTCTGCTATCTGGGCAAGCGGCGTTTCGAGGAGGCACTGGAGGCGTTCCCGCATCGGGACGCCGTCACGGTGGTGCACCGGTCCTTCGAACTGGACCCGATGCTGCCCCGGGATCACAGCGACGCGGTGGTACCGCACATCGCGGAGAAGTACGGCATCAGCGAGGCGCAGGCCGCCGCCAATGAGCGCGGCATCGGTGCGCAGGCCGAGGCGATCGGGCTGCCCTACCTGACCTCGGGGCGGGACTTCGGGAACAGCTTCGACATGCATCGGCTACTGCATTTCGCGCTCGAAAAGGGCAAGCAGGAGCCGCTGCTGGATGCCTTGTACGCGGCCAACTTCGCCGAGGACGAGCCGCTCTTCGGAGATACCGAACGGCTGGTTCAGGTCGCGGTGTCGGCCGGATTCGACGACGTGGCCGTACGCGAGGTGCTCGCGGATCCCGAGGCCTACGCCGATGCGGTGCGTGCCGACGAGGCCGAGGCCGCCCGGCTCGGCGCGCGCGGCGTGCCGTTCTTCGTGCTCGACCGCAAGTATGGGGTGTCGGGCGCGCAACCGTCGGAGGTGTTCGCGCAGGCGCTGGAACGGGCCTGGAGCGATCACGCGCCGGAGCTCGAGATCGTCGCGGACGGTGAGGCCTGTGGTCCCGACGGTTGTGCGCTGCCGCAACGGGATTGAGCGCGGCTAGCGATCGCCGTCGCGAATGATCCGGTGCCCGATGGCCGAGACGCCCTGCAGGTACGCGCTGCGCTCCCCGGATCGGAGTCGGAGCAGGTCGTCGGCGATCACGAACCCGTAGGCGACCACGATCAGGACCACGAGCTGTCCCCAGGCCACCCAGGCGATGCCGATCGGCGCGGTGGCCACGACGGCGATCGCGGCGATCAATCGCAGGCCCGAGCGGGGAATGCCCAGGGCCAGCCGGAACAGGCACTGGCCCAGCAGGAACAGAGCCACGCCGCCCGAAAGCGCCAGTGCCGCGGCCTTACTCGCGGGCTGATTGCCGTGCGCGATGGTCATGGAGATGCCGGCCGCGGTCAGGATGATGCCGAGCACCAGCACGAACAGTGAATAGCCGTAGGCGAGTACCGCGGTGCGGATCTGCGCCGGGCCCCGCAGTGCCCGCAGCCGGTGCTCACCGCGCTCGTCGTCGAAGCCGAAATAGGCCCACCACAGCACATATCCGAGCGTGAGGCCGAGGCCCGCGGTCGCGACCAGGCCGACGGTGAGGTCCATACCGGTCAGGTTCGCGCCGATGGCCACCACCGATTCGCCCAGCGCGATGATCACGACCAGACCGTGGCGTTCGCAGAAATGGCTGGGGCGGATGACGAATCCCTCGGTGCGGGCCAGGTACGGCGAAACCACCTGCACCGCGACCGCGATCATCCACAGCACGGCGCGCACCCAGCCCTCGGCGATGCCGCCCGCCAGCACCAGCGCCGCGGACACGGCATTGAGCGGCGCGAGTCGCAGGATCGCGGAACTCGCCCCTCGGCTGGCCGACGTCGCGAACATGACGCTGTGCACCGTGTTGATCACGAAGTACCCGAGCCCGAAGGCCAGCCCGGAACCCTGGAACGCACTCGGAATCGCGATGGCGATGACGAAGAACCCGAACATGCCGATGAGCAGGAACGTGCGGCGTGACGAGCTGTTCGGGGCGACCTCATTGGTGAGGAACACGTACCCGCTGTACATCCACCAGATGATGGCGAACATGAGCGCCACGTGCCCCAGCTCGGACCAGCCGGGATGGCGGGTGAAGGCGTGGGTGAGCTGGGTGATGGTGAAGACGAAGACGAGGTCGAAGAACAGTTCCAGGGTCGAGGCCCGGACCTGTCCGCCCTCCGCCTCGACCTCGCCGGCCGGGCCGGACATATCGCTGGTCACGTCCTGAGCGTAGAGCCGGCCGGCTCCTGCCGCCGCCTGCGCCTGCCCCGGCCATCGCTCGCTCGGCGCGCTCAGGATCGCGCCAGCCAGGCGATCGGCCGCCCCGATATCGTGACCGCGGCGACCACGCGTAGCTCGGCGGCCGCGGCCAGCTCGGGGGCGCATTCGATGCCCACCCGCGCCCATCGCACGGGCGTTCCGGGTGCCGTTGCGAGGTTCGAGTGGGCGGGATGCACGATCGAACCCGTTCCGGCCGGGGCGAATTCGACGATCGCGACACCGTCGGGGGCGAGCAGTTCCCGGGACCGCCGCAGCACTCGCACCGGATCGCCGCCGATCCCGAGAATGCCGTCGGCGAGGATGGCGTACGACCACCGCCCGGTACCGGGGAGCTGGGCGAAAAGGTCGCGATGGAGCGCGGGTACGCCCCGGAATCGGGCGGCGGCCACCGCCATCGGTGACAGATCCACACTCAACGCGGCGACGCCTTGCCGCAACAGCCGATCGGCGCGCCGTCCCGAGCCGCAGGCCAGGTCGAGGGTCGGACCGTCGCAGCAGCAGATCAGCACTCGATCGAACCGCTCCCGCGCCGCGGCCGCCCGCGTCAGGGACCGCCCGGCCAGCCACTGCCGCCCACGCCCCGGCACGGCCCCGAGCCCGCGTCGCGGACCTCGGCGCGCGCCGCCCAGCTCTCCGGGTTCCGCCCCGGCAGCGCCATATCCCGACCCCGATCCGGCAGGAAATTCGTTGCCGGGCAAGGCAATCAGTGGGGCACGGCGACTGTTCGCCGAAGGCGGGTACTGCGCCGCCGACCCGTTCCCTCGCGCGCCTCCGCCGTGTCCGTAATGCTCGCCCAGTGATCGGTCCGGGCCCGAGCGGGTTCCGGGTGCGTCGGATCCACACTCGCGATGGTCTTCGGAGTCCGGCCTGTCGGGCGCGGGGTTCATGGTTTCGACGGTAGGTCCGTGGGACCGTTCGAGCCGGTCACCGGTGGTGACGAAACTGTGACGGCGACCGCGGAAATGGCCCGGACCAGGTGATTCACGGTTCGACGCCGCCTAGGGTAGGGAGATGCGGATTCTGGTGGCGGATGACGATCCCGTGGTGCGCGAGGTGGTGCGGCGGTATCTGGAGCGGGACGGGCTCGAAGTGGTCGAGACCGCGGACGGGCCTGCGACCGCGGCCGTACTGGCCCGGAACGAGATCGATCTGGCGGTGCTGGATGTGATGATGCCGCGGCCGGACGGGATCGATCTGACGCGGGCCGTGCGAGCGGGGGCGCATCCGGAGACGCCGATCATTCTGCTGACCGCGCTCGGCGAGGAGGACGATCGCGTGGTCGGGTTGCAGGCGGGGGCGGACGACTACGTGACCAAGCCGTTCAGTCCGCGCGAGCTGGCGCTGCGGGTGGCGTCGGTGCTGCGGCGCACGCATCCGCAGCCGGTGGCCGACGAGGTGCTGCGCGGAGACGGGGTGGAGTTGAACCGGGCGGCACGGACCGTGGTGGCGGGCGGGACGCCGGTCGAATTGACCGCGCGCGAATTCGATCTGCTGGCCTTCCTGCTGGCGCATCAGCGGCGCGTCTTCAGCCGGCAGGAGTTGCTGGCCGAGGTGTGGGGCTGGAACTTCGGTGACCTGTCCACGGTCACCGTGCACGTCAAGCGGTTGCGCGCCAAACTGGGCGCCGCACATCGGATCGAGACGGTGTGGGGTCGCGGATATGCCTGGGGCCGCGCCGATCTCGGCACTGATCCAGGAACCGAGGAGGTGTCCGGTGCCGACTGATACACCCGGGCTGATCGGGTACGCGCTGGCGGGCACGCTGCCGGTGGTGGTGGTCGGCGCGCTGCTGCTGCGCTACACCCGCAATCGCGCGATGACCACGAGCATGGCCGTGCTGGTGCTGATTCCGACGCTGGCCACCCTGTGCGGGGTGGTGGCGGTGAGCGGGCTCATGTTCGGGGCCGAATTCGAGCGCACCGCAGTGGTATTGGCCGTCGTCACCGCCGTCACGGTGCCCGCGGCGATTCTGCTCGGCCGCGAGCAGGCCCGTGCCACGGTGTGGGAACGCGAGATGCTCGAGCAGGAGCGCGCGGCGGAACGATCGCGACGCGAGCTGGTGGCCTGGGTCAGCCACGATCTGCGCACCCCGCTGGCGGGGATTCGCGCCATGGGCGAGGCGCTGCTGGACGGGGTGGTGTCCCGTCCCGAGGATGTACAGCGGTACGCGGACCAGATCGTGCGCGAGACGAATCGACTCTCCGCGATGGTGGACGACCTGTTCGAGATGTCGAAGATCAATTCTGGAGCGCTGCGGCTGCAGATGGAGCCGGTGGATCTGCGCGAGCTCATCGACGAAGTGCTGGCGGCCAACCGGCCGACGGCCGAACGCGCCCGGATCACCCTGGCCGCAACGCAACCCGAGGACAAGATCGTGGTGGCGGGCAGCGATCGGGCGCTGGGCCGGGTGCTGACCAACCTGGTCGCCAATGCCATCGCGCACACCCCGCCCGGCGGGCGCATCGACATCTCGGCGGGCGCCGACGACGGGCACGCCTGGACCCGGGTCGACGACACCGGGCCCGGCATCTCCGAGGCCGATCTGCCGCGCATCTTCGAAGTCGCGTACCGCGGCAGTTCCGCCCGCTCCCCCGGCGCGGCCGAACTCGGCAGCAGCAGCGGCATGGGATTGGCCATTGCCGCCGGGCTGGTGGCGGCGCACCACGGGGACATCACCGCGCAGAATCGTTCCGACGGTGCGCGATTCGAGGTCCGGCTGCCACTGCTGACGACCGCCGGGCGGTGAACAGCAGGTACGCGGCCACCCCCGCCCACACCACGGCGAGCGTGACCAGCAGACCGACGGTGTAGTCACGGTCCAGGGTGGTGGCGTTGCCGGGAACCGCGCCCTCGCGGCCGAGGACCGGGACGGCGATGAGGATCAGGGCCAGGCTGATGAACGCGCCCACGGCGTAGGCGGGCCACCAGCGGGCGGGGAGCACGAGGCGGCCGAGCGCGCCGGCGAGGGCCGCGGCCGGACCGAAGACCAGATTCTCGGCGAGGATGACGCCGATGAACCAGACCGCGACCGAGCGCAGGTCCGGGGTGCTCATCTGCAGCAGCAGTTCGACGCCGTACGCGGCCAGGCCGATGCCCAGCGCGCCCAGCAGGATTCGCGTGATCGTCATGACAGTTCCTCGATCGATTTCAGCCATTTGGTCTGCAGGACGCCCGGGCGGCTGGGAGCGATGAGGCGGCAGGGGTAACCGTGGTCGAGGGCCAGGTCTTCGCCATTGAGACGCAGGGCGATCAGCGTGGCGGCATCCACCACGTGGGTGCGGGGCAGGATGGACGAACCGTAGATGCCGGTCGTCTCCAGGGACACGAAACGCACGTCGCCGCCGCCATATTCGCCCACCCGGGCCAGCAGGTCGCGCAGACGGACGCCCGACCAGTGGGCCTGCGCGCTCCAGCCTTCCACGCAGGCGATGGGCAGCGCGCTGTCGGTCTGCGGCAGGGCCTCGAGTTCGGCGCGGGAGAAACCACGTTCGCGGCCACCGACTTTCACCGTCAGCGTGTACCGCGGTGAGCGCGCGGTCTCGGCGACTCCAGCGGCTGCGGCAGTCCGGTTGATCGGAACACCTTGCGGGCCTTCACCACTGCGCGGCGCGAGCAAGGAGACCCAGCGCAGGAACGGGATCGACTGCCCCGCCACTGCCAGGCCCGCCACGACCGCGCCGAGCCCGGCCGCGGCGAGCACCGCGCGCCGCGAAACACCCGACTGCGCGTATTCCGATTCCTCGGTCTCATCGGCATCCGGGACGGGGTCGTCGATCGGCCGCGAAAGCGCTTGCCGCACAAGGGGAAGCTTGACCGCCAGATGCACAATGACCGAGCCGAAGGCCACGTAGGCCATGGCGTGATGCGTGATGGTGAAGAAGAACTTCCACGGGTAGAACTGCGCGGTATTGAACAGCCCGGTCACGATCTGGAACAGCACCGCGCCGATGAGTACCGCCACCGACAGGCGTTCCAGCGCGTCCGGAATCCCCCGGCGCAGCGACGGTTTGATGAAGAACCGCGGATACACCGACCAGAACTTCACCAGCAGCAGCGGGATCATCATGACCCCGACCGTCACGTGCGTGCCCTGCGTGAGCCGGTACAGCCACACCGGATGCGCGGGCCACCAGAACCAGTCCGGCGGATGCTGGATCAGGTGGCTGATCAGGCCGGTCACGAACAGGATGGTGATGCCGACGCCGAGGGCAATGCCCGTCCGCGCGGCCACGGCCGTGGAGCGGGCGGGACTCAGCCGATCGGAAAGCGCAGGCGGCAGCAACAGTTGGAGCGGCCCGGCCCCCACGATCCGGCCGGGTCCTTCGACCGGGCCGGGCTGAGCTGTCCCACCGGACCGGGCCGTCCCGCCCGGCTGGGCTGTCCCGCGGGGTTGAGCTGTCGGGCCGGACTGGGCTGCCCCACCGGGTTGAGGTGTCCCACCGGGCTGAGGTGTCCCACCGGGTTGAGCTGTCCCGCTGGACTGGTCCGTCTCGCCGGGCCGAGCTGTCGCGTTCGACTGGTCTTTTCCGCCGGATTGGACTGGCCCGCCGGGCAGTGCGGGTTGATCGGGCAGTGCGGTGTGTTCTGACATGGCGTCCGCGGCGGGGCCGGTTCGGGGCCCGCCGCGGGCTCCTTTCGATGCTCGAATCTCAGAGTGGGACAGGAGTTTTCGCTGTCACGAGATCAGCGACGGCGCGCGCGAAGCGCCCGCGGGACACGGCCGCCACGGCGACGGCGTCGGGGTAGGTGTCCACGTCCGCGAGGGTGGGCAGGGAGTGCACCCGGAATCCGCTGTGGCGCAGTGCTGTTGCGGTGAGCTCGCCGGTGCGGGCGGTCGACATGGGGATGTCGGTGAGCAAGTGCGCCGGGTGCGGCTCGGGGAGACCGAGGGCCCACCAACCGCCGTCCGCCGCGGGGCCGAGGACGGTGTCGCCGGTGGCCACCAGGCGCGCGGCCGAGCGGTTCAGCAGGTCGGCGTCGGCCTGCGGGGTGTCCATGCCGATCTGCAGCACCGGGACACCGAACTCGGCGGCATCGACGTGGGCGTTGGCGAGGCGTTCGCCGAAGCTGTCGCCGCGCTGCGGCACTACGGTCACCTCGCGCAGGGCGGCGGCCAGTTCGACCGAACGCTCGGCGCGGTCGAGGTCGCCGGTCCAGGCGACGACGCTGTGCCGGATGCCGCTCTCGCGCACCGCGTCCAGCGTGTCGAGCAGGGCGCAGGCCGCCAGATAGGCGGCGTCGACCGGCGAGAACGGCGGTGTGAGACGGGTTTTGGCGAATCCGGGGATCGGCGATTTGGCCATCACCAGCATGGCGGCGGGGACATCGGTCGGGTTCATCGCACGCTCCAGAAGTCTCGGGCGGCACGCACGGTGCCGAGCCAGGAACCGGAGACCTTGGACTCGCCGTGAGTCCGCGGCCGATAGGTGATGTCGCGCTCCAGCACCAGCCAGCCCGCGCGGGCCGCGCCGGTGAGCAGGGCCAGCGGATAGCCGGACCGGGCATGCAGGTGGCCGAGCGCCTGCAGGCGGTCGCGGCGGGCCACCCGCATGGCGCCGATATCGTGCACCCGCAGGCCGTAGCGGCGGCGCAGCCGGAAGGCGAAGGCCCAGTTGCCAATTCGCGCATGTAGGGGTATTGCGCCGGGTACCGCGGCACGGCGGCGGCCGACCACCAGGTCGACGCCGGGGCTGAATTCGGCCACCAGCCGGGGCAGTTCGCCGGGATCGAGGGAGCCGTCGCCGTCCAGGACGGCGACCAGTTCGGTGCGGGCGGCGCCGACGCCGGCATGCACGGCGCTGCCGTAGCCGGGGGTCGATTCGGTCACCACGGTCGCTCCGGCGGCACGCGCGACCTCGGCGGTGCCGTCGGTGGAACCGTTGTCCACCACGATCACCCGGTAGCCCACCGGAATTGCCGATAGTACGCCGGGAAGCGCTTCCGCTTCGTCCCGGCAAGGGATCACCACCGTGACCCCGGGTACGGAGTCCAACTCGGTCATGGTCTCGACCGTACGGCCAACCGGCGTCTTCCGACCCCGGGACACGCATGACCAAAGTATGACAAGAGCAGGAGAAATGGTGATCCGGACAGTTCCGGCGGGTTTCGGGGCCTAGGGTTTCCGCCATGGCGAACGCTTCCGCGACCCGGGTCGCGCGCTATGTCTCCACCCGTGTCGACGGCTACTGCGCGCTCGCGGCTCTTCTGTTGGTCCTCGTCGCCTTTCTGGTTCCGCGAATCGAGGGCAAACCCTGGCGAGACCGGCTCTACGCCGGGGCCGCGCCGATCTTCGGTGACTGGCTGCCGCATGTGGGGTGGGGCACGGTGCCGGCCGTCGCCCTGGCCGCGGCCGTGGTGCGCTTCGGCCCGGACCTGGCGCGGCGGCTGTCATGGGGACGGCTGCTGCTGGCGACGTGGGCGACGGCGGCGGCGTGGGCGTTCGCGCTGGCCATGGTGGACGGCTGGCAGCGCGGCTTCGCCGGCCGGCTCACCACCCGCGACGAGTACTTGCACGAGGTCGGCGGAGTGCACGACATCGGGGCCATGCTGCGCGGATTCTCCGGGCGCATCCTGGATTTCCAGCCCGATTCGTGGACCACCCACGTGGCCGGGCATCCGCCGGGCGCACTGCTGGTGTTCGTACTGCTGGACCGGATCGGACTGGGCGGCGGGGCCTGGGCGGGACTGCTGTGCGTGCTGGTCGGGACCAGTGCCGCGGCAGCGGTGCCGTTCGCCATCCGGGCGCTGGGGTCCGAGCATCGGGCCCGGGCCGCAACGCCTTTCCTCGCGCTCATGCCCGCGGTCATCTGGATCGCGGTCTCCGCGGACGGGCTCTTCGCCGGGGTGGGCGCCTGGGCGGTGGCATTACTGGCATTGGCGACCCGGCTGGAGCGGGGCTGGGTCCGGCTCGCACTGGCGTCCGGAGTGCTGTTCGGGTTCACCCTCTTCCTGAATTACGGCTTGGTGCTCATGGTGATTCCGGCCGCCGCGGTGCTGTGGTCCCGGTCGCCGCGGCCCGCGCTGCCGGCGCTCGCGGGTGTGCTCGCGGTGGTGGGAGTCTTCGCGGCGGCGGGATTCTGGTGGCTCACCGGCTATCACCTCGTGGTACAGCGCTACTACCAGGGCATTGCCAGCGAGCGACCCTACTCGTACTGGATCTGGGGCAATCTCGCGGCGACGGTGTGCGCGGTGGGGCTGGCCACCGCCGCCGCGAGCAACCGGGTGCTGATCGAGCTGAAGATCCTGCCGGTACAGCCATGGCGGAAGTGGCTCTCGCGCTGGCGCTCCCACGTCGATCCGGCGGCGCTACTGGCCGCCGCCGGGATCACCGCCATGCTCATCGCGGACATCAGCGGGCTCAGCAAGGCCGAGACCGAACGCATCTGGCTGCCGTTCGATGTGTGGGCGCTGTCGGCGACCGCGCTGCTCCCCCGCCACAGCACACGCTTCTGGCTCGTCGCGCAGGCGGCGGGGGCACTGCTCGTCAACCACCTGATCCTGACGAATTGGTAGTCGCCGGAGCCGAATTCACCGCCAGGTGGGGGCTCCGTTCCCGGCGACCGAGCGCAACGGCGCGGTCGCGAATTCGGCGAGCCCCAGGCTCGGCGTGACGGCGGCGACGAAACCCAGTGAGCGGCGGGCGCGTTCGGGACTCGCCACGATGTGGCGGACGTCGCCGGCACGGTAGTCGCCGGTCACCACGGGCTGTTTGCCGCCATAGGCACGGGCCAGCGTGGCGGCCACCTCGCCGATGGTGATCGGGGTGCCCGAGGCGATATTGAGCGGGGTGAACGCGCCCAGCGGGTGTTCGAGGGCGGCGACATTGGCCTCCGCGATATCGCGGACGTGAATGAAATCACGGGCCTGCGTGCCGTCTTCGAACACGCGCGGGGCCTCACCTGCCTCGAGTGCGGAGCGGAAGATGGCCGCAACCCCGGAATACGGTGTGTCCCTGGGCATATCGGGTCCGTACACATTGTGGTACCGCAGCGCGGTGACGGTCCCGCCGGTGGCCGCGGCCCAGGCGATGGCGTAGTGCTCCTGCGCCACCTTGGACGCGGCGTAGAGGCTGCGCGGACGCAGGGGCGCGTCCTCGTCGATGGGCGTCCAGGCGAGAGGGCGTCCGTCGGGGCCGCGGTGGTCGAATCGGCCGTTGTCGAGATCGGTGCGGGTGCGCGGGGCCGGCTCGGCGGGCACTCCCGCGGAATCGACGTAGCGACCCTCGCCGTAGACCACCATCGAGGAGGCCAGCACCAGATGGCGGCAGCGGGCGCGGTCCATGGCCGCGAGCAGCACGGCGGTGCCGAGGTCGTTGTGGCTGGCATAGGCCGGGGCGTCCTGGGCGCTGACGCCCGCGCCGACCACGGCGGCCTGATGACAGACGACGTCGACGCCGTGCAGGAGCTCGCCGAGGGCGTCCGGGTCCCGCACGTCCACCCGGGCGATGCCGGGCGGGGGCAGGGCGGCGGATCCGTGGGCGGCCGCGAGCATGAAGTCGGCCGCGACGACCTCGTGTCCGGCGGCCAGTGCCGCGCGGTGAATGTGCGAGCCGATGAATCCGGCTGCGCCGGTCAGAAGTACACGCATGCGGCGATTCTGGACGGCCCGCCGCCGGAATGCGCCCGGACCGGCCGACCTCGCGTGATTCGTCACGATTTGGTCAGCGTAATCGGTCAGATATGGCCAGATCGCCACACCAGAAAACGACACGCAGCGGGGTCTTGCCCCGGAGCCCCGGATGGGCGCACAATTCATCGCGTAGTGAATTCAACACTCGATGAATTGAGGGTGACCCCGTGACGGCACCAGCGACGACAACCGACGCCATCGCCATCGAGCACCTGGAAGTGCGGCGCGGCGGGAATCAGGTTCTGCAGAACATCTCCCTGACCGTTCCCCGGGGCAGCATCACCGGACTGCTGGGACCGTCGGGGTGCGGGAAGACGACGCTCATGCGCAGCATCGTCGGGACACAGATCATCGAATCCGGGTCGGTGTCCGTGCTCGGCGAGGAGGCCGGATCGCGCGGGCTGCGGCGGCGGGTCGGGTATGTGACTCAGGAGCCGAGCATCTACGACGACCTCACCGTGGCCGACAATGTCGCGTATTTCGGTGCGCTGTACGGGGCGTCGTCCGCCGAGGTCGAAACGGCGCTGGCCGCCGTGGGTTTGGGCAGTCATGCCGGGCATCACGGCAACGAGCTTTCCGGCGGTCAGCGCACCCGCGTGTCCCTGGCCTGCGCGCTGGTGGCAGATCCCGAGCTGCTGGTACTGGACGAGCCGACGGTCGGCCTGGACCCGGTGCTGCGCGCCGACCTGTGGGAGCAGTTCCAGGCGCTCGCGAAACAGGGCCGGACACTGCTGGTTTCGAGCCACGTCATGGACGAGGCCGAGCACTGCGACCGGCTGCTGCTCATGCGCGAGGGCCGGCTGCTGGCCCAGCTCACACCCGCCGAATTGCGGTCCGACACAGGCGAATCCAGTCTGGAGAACGCCTTCCTCAAGCTGATCCGGATGGGAGAAGAGCTGTGACCGCGACCCTTTCACGCCCCGCGGGCCCACGGCCGCTGGGCTGCTATACCGCCACCACCGTGCGCATCCTGCGCCAGCTGCGCGCCGACAAGCGCACGGTCGCCATGATCGTGCTGGTGCCCGCGCTGCTCATGACGCTGCTGTATTTCGTGTACAAGAACTATCCGACCATCCCGCATGCGCCGCGGCTGTTCGACCGGGTCGGCATCACCATGCTCGGCATCCTGCCGTTCGTGGTCATGTTCCTCATCACCGCCATCGCCATGCAGCGCGAACGGGTTTCGGGCACGCTGGAGCGGCTCATGACCACGCCGCTGTCCAAACTGGATCTGCTGGCCGGGTACGGCACCGCGTTCTCCATCGCGGCCGCGGTGCAGGCCGCGGTGGCCTGCCTGGTGGCGTTCTGGCTGCTCGGGTTGAAAGCGGCGGGCAGTCCGGGACTGGTCGTGCTCATCGCCGTGATCGACGCGGTGCTGGGCGTGGCGCTGGGCCTGCTGGCAAGCGCGTTCGCGCGCACCGAGTTTCAAGCCGTACAGTTCATGCCCGTGATCGTGCTGCCGCAGTTCTTCCTGTGCGGCCTGCTGGTGCCGCGCGGGCAGCTGCCGAGCTGGCTGGAGGCGATCAGCAATGTGCTGCCGCTCAGCTACGCCGTCGACGCGCTGGAGCAGGTGTCCACGCACACCGGGGCCACCGGGCAGATGTGGCGGGATGTGCTGATCGTGGCCGTCTTCGCCGCCGTCGCACTGGGATTGGGCGCCGCCACCCTACGCCGGCGCACCGCATGACCGGGAGACACGCGGCGTGAGCGGAGGCAACGGGATCCGCAGCGGACGGCGTCCGGGCAATTCCGGCACCCGGGAGGCGATTCTGGACGCCGCCCGGGTGCGCTTCGCCGAAGTCGGATTCGACCGGGCCTCCATCCGCTCCATCGCCACCGCGGCCGGAGTGGATCCCGCACTGGTACACCACTACTTCGGCACCAAACACCAATTGTTCGCCGCCGCCCTGCAACTCCCCGTCGATCCCCAGACCATCCTCGCCGGCTTCGCCGCAGTCCCAGTGGAAAACCTGGGCGAGCACATCATCCGCACCGTCGTCGGCATCTGGGACTCCCCCGTCGGCATGCCCGCCGTGGCCGCCATCCGCAGCCTCCTCGCCAGCGACGACCCGACCCTGGCCCGCACCTTCCTTCTGGAAATCGTCCTGAAAGAAATCCGCCCCCTGGTCGATTCACCCCCCGGCACCGGCGCCCAACGCGCCGCCCTGGCCGCCTCCCAACTGGCCGGCCTCCTGATAACCCGCAAAATCCTGCGCCTGGAACCCATAGCGTCCATGCCCATCGAAGACCTGGTCACCACCATCGGCCCCACCCTGCAACGCTATTTCACCGGCGATCTCCCCCAACAGGACCGACCCACGCGCCAGACATCAACCGGCAGTTGAGGATCCGCACCGGTCGGCTCGGGTTGCCAGCCGCACCGCCCACCCGGCGGACGCGGGCAACCCGGTTGAGGCATCCACCCCGGATACTGCTGTGCGACAGGGGCGTGCGGTAGCGGGGAGCCGTGGCGGCCGCGATCAGGGCGAGCACCGTCACGAGCACGGCCAGGGCGGTGGCGGTGAACAGGAGCCACGGGCCTACGCCGCGATCGCCGAAGCCGACCGGGCCGGGGTCCCCCGAAGGTGCTCACCCGGGAACCATGGTGCATTCCTGGGTGAGCGGGCGCTCATTGAAGGGGCGGTGGGGGATCAGGATTGGGTGAGGAAGAGGGTGTGTTCGTCGTCGGAGACGTCGCGGGCCTCGTCGACGAGGAGGACCGGGATGCCGTTGTCGACCGGGTAGGCGCGGCGTAGGCGGGGGTTGTAGAGCACAGTGTCACCGGTGGCGGTGTGGACCAGCTGCAGGGGGCCCTTGTCCTGGGGGCAGGCGAGCAGGCTCAGCAGGGTGGCGTCCAGGTTTTCCTCCGACATGTCCGACAACCTACCGGTCGGGGTGGGTGGGAGGGGAATCGGCGGGGCGGCGGAAGCTGATGTGGCGATGGCCGAAGTAGCTGGCCACCGCGACCAGGCCCATGACCACCACGGCGGCCGGTTTGGCGGGGGCGCGCAGCAGGGAGACGGCCAGTTGCAGCAGCACCATGTTCAGCACCATGCCGACGGCGTTCACGCCGACGAAGGCCACGAAGTCGCGCAGTAGGTGGCCACGTACCCGGAACACCAGGGTGCGGTGCAGGACGAAGGCCACCACCATGCTGACCGCGTAGGCCAGCGCCACCGACAGCGCGGCGGCCACGTCCTTGGACACCACGCCGCCGAGGACGGTCAGCCACACGATGGTGAGCACCATGCCCATCAGCGTGTTGAAGCCGCCGACCAGGGCGAAGGCGACCTCCTGCCGGCGCACCAGCCGGAGCAGCGGGCCGGCCGGTGCGGTCTCGGCGGGCGCGGCGCCGTGCTTCGAGGGGCGCGTCTCGGTCACTTGGCGGTGCCCACCAGTTCGCGGTCCGGGTCGTCGTCGAGCTGTTCGGCCACGGGCGCGTCCTGGCCGCGACGACGCGAGCGAACGTACAACCACTGCAGCAGCCCGAGGCCGACGAGTGCGGCCGCGGCACTGCCGATTCCGATCTTCCAGCCCGGCGGCCGCCAGCTCACCTCCAGCACGGCTTTGTCGGTGCCGGCCGGAATGTCCACGGCCACGAAGACTTTCGCGACGGTGTGGAACGGGACGGTCTTGCCGTCGAGGGTGACGCGGTAGCCGGGCCAGCCCAGGCGCGCGAAGGTGACGCGACCGCCGGTCTCCGAGGAGACCCGCACACGGCTGGTGGTGTCGGTCTCGTCGAGCGAGGTGGCGGTGGCATCGTGGGCGTCGCCGACGCGGCCGTTGACCGTGGAGATCGGGCCGTTGTCGCGCTCGAGCACCCAGATGTACTTCTCGTGCCCGGGCACGTCGACGAAGTGCCAGCCCTCCGGGGCGGGTTGGTCGCCGGCGTCGGGGAACATGGCCTTCTGCAACACGACCCGGTCGATCAGCATGAGGTCGGCGAGGGTGCGGCCGGTGGTCGGCTCGGCGCTGAACAGCCGGCGGTAGGCGTCGGGGCAGACGCTGGAGTCCCAGCGCATGCAGAGCATTTCGCCGAAATAGAAGTGCCCGTTGGGCGTATAGCCGTTGACGTAGTCCTGCTGCAGGTCCTTGGCGTAGTTGCCCCACACCAGCGACCCGTAGGCGCCCTGCAGGTTCTTGTCGGCGGGCTGCAGCAGGCCGCGGTCGGAGAGCTGGAGGGTGGTGCCGGCCTGGAACTTCGGGAAGGCCGCCATGGCCTCGTTGCGGTCAGCGGGCAGGTTCCACGACATCGGCGTGGGCTGCACCCACCACACCTGGAACCAGGCGATCGGCACCATGGCGGCGATGACCAGGGCGGTGGCCCCGGTAGCGCCGCGGGTGCGGCCCAGCCAGACCGCGCCGAACCCGAGGGCGATCACCACGGCGGCCGAGCCCAGGTGCCACAGCACGTCGTGCGGATCGGCGGAGAAGGTGCGCACCCACAGCGCCAGGACCAGCACCAGCGCCGAGATGATCCGCGTGTTGCGGTCCCGCAGCGTGGCGAAGCGCCCCAGCAGCACGCACACCAGCACGAGCAGACCCAGCGCCAGCATCGGCAACACGCGCGCGGGCCAGCGCAGCGGGCCGACGGTGCCGGGCCCGGCGGTCCACATGAGCGCCATCAGTGCGAACAGTGCAATCGCGACGAACTGTTTCCAGTGTTTCTGCGCCGCTTTCCAATCCACGAACGCCAGCGCCGGGATCAGGAACCAGGCGATGTAGGTCATGGGCAGCGGCTGCACGTAGCCCCACCACGAGGTGAACGCCGGCATGGTGGTCGGCAGGCTGGCATTCAGCGACTCGGACCACGGCACGGTCAGGAACTGGTCGTTATTGATCTGCGAATTGCCGCGCCAGCTCACCTGCGCCGACAGCATCGAGGGCAGGAAGGTCAGCAGACCCGCCGCGCCCGCGCAGGCCGCTGCGGCGGCCAGGCGCAGCAGCGGGCCGAACGCGACGCGCCACTGCGGCCAGGTCCGCGGCCCCCGGCACACCAGGTAGCCGACGGCCACCGCGGCCAGCATGAGCACCGACTCGACCGCGGGGAACACGTACTGCACCGAGATCGCCAGGTACAGGTATACGAAGACCGGGATCGGACCGCCCTGGCCGCGCAGGTAGCGCTCCGAGGACGCCCAGGCGTGGATCATCCACGCGGTGCCGGCCATGGCGGTGAACCAGCTGGCCGAGTCGAAGAACAGGAAGAAACCGGTGAACGGCATGGCCACCCCGGCCACCGCGGCCCACTGCGGGCGGGCGCCGTACACCAGGCACACCCGGTACACACCGAGCCCGGTGATGATCGCGAAGACCAGCTTCACGATGGTCGCGTACACGGCCAGGTTGGGCACCGAGGGCGCGATCAGATCGATCAGCAGCTGCGGCGGGTTGAACAGTCCCGCTTCCTCATTGGTGTAATTACCCGTCATCCACTGGTCCGGAATCAGCAGCGGGAAATGGCCGTCGCGGAAGGCGCGGCCGAAGAACACCCACAGGCCCGTGTACTGGGATTCGGTGTCGTCGGTAAAGAAGTGGCGGGAGTTGGCCAGGATGACAGCCAGATAGCCGAGGGTCACCCCGATCGAAGTGACGATGCCCCAGCGGTACACCTCGCGCCGAGCCGCCTTGTTGTCCTGCCCGGATTCGGCGGCCCCGACCACCTTGGAAACTGAGCTTTCCACCACGAGTTCCAGACCCTACAGGGCGGCGATGTCGATGGCACTTACCGCCAAGCCGTTGGGAGGTATGGGCGCCGTTGCGGGGGGTGGACATGGGGAATGATAGGCCGGGTGTCGATACTTCGCCCCGAATGCCGCGCCGAGCAGCGTGTTAGAGTTCAGCGCGGCTCGGGCTCCGGTTTCCGGTGTGGAGTTCCGGCGCACACCGTCATCGAAAGTACATTCAGCTGATGCCGATTCCGTCCGCCCGCACCTACGCGAGCGACCCCAGCGTGACCTCCGGCAGCGAGCGCCCGGCGCGGGTGCACGCCGTCTCCGTCGTGGTGCCCGTGTACCGCGGCGAGGAGACGATCGCCGCACTGGTCAGTGAGCTGGACAAGCTCGGGGAGCCGGTCACCACGCCGCAGGGCGCCACCTTCCGGGTCGAGGAGATCGTGCTGGTGCACGATCACGGGCCCGACCGCTCCGACGTGGTGCTGCAGAAGCTCGCCGAAACCTATCCGCAGGTGCGGGTGGTGTGGCTGAGCCGCAACTACGGCCAGGATGCCGCCACCATCGCCGGTATGGCCGCCGCGCAGGGCGACTGGACCGTCACCATGGACGAGGACGGCCAGCACGATCCGGCCTTCATCGCCGACTTCCTGGACGCGGCGCTCGAGCAGCGCGCCGATCTGGTCTACTCCAAGCCGGTCAACACCCGCCCGCACGGCTTCCTGCGCAATGTCACCTCGCGCGGCGCGAAGATCGTGCTGGCGACGGTGTTCGCGTTCCCGGACTCCACCCGCTTCGAGAGCTACCGGCTGATCCGCGGCGATGTCGCGCGGCAGCTGGCGCAGGTCGCCTCCAATGGCGTGTACCTGGATGTGGCGCTCACCTGGGTGGTGGGCGAGGCGGCGCAGGTGCCGGTGCAGTTGCGCGCAGAGGGCCGTGAGGAGTCCGGTTACAACTATCGGCGGCTGTTCTCGCTGTTCTGGAAGATGGTGCTGTGCAGCGGAACTCGCGGCCTGCGGCTGGTGAGCATGCTGGGTGTGACGCTGGCGCTGGGCGGGCTGGTCATGGCCGGGTGGGTGGTGTACCACAGGCTGACCGACAGCGGCACCGACCCCGAAGGCTGGGCCTCGCTCATGACGGTGCTGCTGCTGTGCTCGGGCGCGGTGCTGTTCTCGCTGGGTTTGATCGCCGAATACCTCGGTGTGGCACTGCATGTGCTGGTCGGCAAGCCGCTGTATCTGACGGTGGATTCGCCGACGCCCCGGCCGCAGCAGTTGCGCGGCGGCATCCGCCCCGACGGTGGAAGTCACCACGACGGCACGACGAATCGGTTCGACGAAGACATCGAGGGGGAGCTCCGCGCGTGAGCAGTGACCGCATCATCTTCAGCCGCCCGTTCCGCGCCGCGCGCGAGCTGCCGAATGTGGAGGCCGTGCTGTCCTCGGACCACAGCCACGGCGACGGTCCCTTCACCGCGACGGCCACCACGAAACTGCGTGACATCACCGGTGCGCCGCACGCACTGCTCACCACCTCGTGCACGCACGCGCTCGAAATGGCCGGGCTGCTGCTGGAACTCGGGCCCGAGGACGAGGTGATCGTGCCAAGTTTCGCGTTCACCTCCAGCGCGACAGCCATGGCGTTGCGCGGCGCGACCGTGGTGTTCGCCGATATCGACGCCGCCACCGGCAATCTGGATCCGGAGTCGGTGGCCGCGGCGGTCACCCCGCGCACCAAAGCCGTGATGGTCATCCACTACGGCGGCGTGGCCGCCGACATGGAGGGTCTGCGGCGGCTGGCCGACGCGCACGGCTTCGCCATCATCGAGGACAATGCGCACGGCCTGGGCGGCTACTATCGGGGCCGCCCGCTGGGCACCATCGGCACGGTGGGCGCGCTGTCCTTCCACGACACCAAGAACGTGCACTGCGGTGAGGGCGGCGCGGTGCTGCTCACCGACGAAATCCTCATGGCGCGTGCGGAAATCATTCGCGAGAAGGGCACCGACCGGGCTCGCTTCCTGCGCGGCGCGGTGGACAAGTATTCCTGGCAGGACATCGGATCCTCCTACCTGCCCAGCGAATTGAACGCAGCAGTCCTCGACGCCCAGCTCGCCGAGTTCGACACCATCCAGCGCAACCGCCACCGCGTGTGGGACACCTACGCCGCCGCCCTCCCGGACTGGGCCGCCCGCAACGACATTCGCCTCATGACGGTGCCATCGGACCGCGAGCACACCGCGCACCTTTACTACCTGCGCGTACCCACCGAGCACCGCCGCGACGACCTCATCGCCCACCTGTCCCAGCGCGGCATCGTGGCCCCCTTCCACTACATTCCCCTGGACTCCTCCCCCGCCGGCCTCAAGCTCGGCCGCACCCCGTTCCCGTGCGTGCGCAGCGCCGAGTTCTCGGCCACCCTGGTCCGCCTCCCCCTGTGGCCGGGCCTCACCGAGGATCAGCTGACCCGCGTCGTCGACGGCGTCACCAGCTTCACCGTCTAGTAGCCGCGGGCCCGGCGGCATCGCGGATGCCGTTGCCACACACGGGTCCGTGTCAGGGATGGGGGGAAATTCGGTTTCGGTAGCGGTCGATGTCGGCGTTCAGGCGCGAGAGCGAGTCGGCTAGCGCGGTGACCTCCTCGTCGGTCCAGTCGGCGACGATCTCGTCGAGATGGCGGATGCTCTGTGCGCGTTCGCCGTTCAGGCGGGACGCGCCTTCCGGGGTGAGGCGGAACTTGCGGGCGATGCCGCCGTCGGGGTCGGGGATGCGGTCGGCGAGGCCGGCGCGGAGCAGCGCCGCGGTCTGCCGGTTCAGGGTGGAGACATCGAGGCCGAGGATTTCGCTGAGCCGGCCGATGGACATCGGGCCGTCGGCTTCGAGCAGGCTCAACAGCAGGTAGGCGCTGCGATCGAGGCTGGTGTCGGTCGCCTTGCGCGCGATGAGGCTGAAACGGCCCATCAGCATGGTCTGGAATTCCAGCAATTCGGTGGGCTTGGGCACGTCCCGTCCTTCCGCGATCCGCATTGACCTGCGGGTTCAACCCCTGTTCACCCACACCCTAGCGTTGTGCATCCACCATTGCATGTGCATGTTGCACTTTATGTGTACAGTACACATTGTTTGCGCATCGTGAGGAGATCCCATGACCCAACCCGATTCCGCTACGGCGTCCGGCTCGACGCCGGCGCGCACGGGCGCGGGCCGCACCCTCGCGGTGCTCGCCTACGCCGGTGTCATCGCGTCGCTCATGCAGACGCTGGTGGTGCCGCTGCTGGGTGAGCTACCCCGCATCTTGAATACGTCGGCCTCGAACACCACCTGGGTCGTCACCATCACGCTGCTCGTCGCGGCCGTCGCCACCCCCGTCGCGGGCCGGCTCGGCGACATGTACGGCAAGCGGCGCATGATGATCGCCTCCACCATTCCGCTCATCATCGGATCGATCGTGTGCGCGGTGTCCGATTCGCTGGTGCCGATGATCGTCGGCCGCGGCCTGCAGGGGCTCGGCGTCGGCATCATCCCGCTCGCCATCGCCCTGCTGCGCGATGTGATGCCCGCCGAACGGCTCGGCTCGTCGATCGCGCTGATCAGCTCGTCCCTCGGCATCGGCGGCGCACTGGGCCTGCCGATCGCCTCGGCCGTCACCGAGTACAGCAGCTGGCGTGTGATGTTCTGGGTCGCGGCGGGTCTGGTGGGCATCGCCACCGCGTTGATCGTGACCCTGGTGCCCGAGGGCAGCTCGGAAGGACCGTCGGGACGTTTCGACCTTCCGGGTGCGGTGCTGCTCGGCGCCGGTCTGGTGTCGTTCCTGCTGCCGGTGTCGAAAGGCGCGACCTGGGGCTGGACCAGCGGTACCACGCTGGGTCTGTTCGCCGCGGCGGTCGTCGTCCTGCTCGCCTGGGGTTGGTGGGAGCTGCGGTCGCCCGAGCCGCTGGTGGACCTGCGCACCACCGCGCGTCCGCAGGTGCTGGTCACCAACCTCGCGAGCGTCGCGATCGGTGTCGGCATGTACGCACTGCAGTTGAGCATGCCGCAGCTGTTGCAGCTGCCGACCTCGCTCGGTTACGGCCTGGGCCAGTCGATGATCATGATGGGTCTGTGGATGGCCCCCGGCGGCATCATGATGATGCTCATCTCACCGGTGGGCGCCCGCCTGTCCGCTGCGCGCGGCCCGAAGATCACCCTCTTCACCGGCGCGTTGACCATGGCGGCCGGCTACGGGGTGGCACAGCTGACGATGGGCTCCACCTGGGGTCTGGAGCTGGTGAACATCATCTGCAGCACGGGTGTGGCGCTCGCGTACGGCGCGATGCCGGCGCTGATCATGAGTGGGGTGCCGCTGTCGGAGACGGCCGCCGCCAACAGCTTCAACACCCTGATGCGCTCGATCGGCACCTCCGTCTCCTCGGCGGTCGTGGGCGCGGTGCTTGCGCAGCTGACCATCTCGGTTGGCGGCCATGCCATTCCGACCGAGAACGGCTTCCGCACGGTGTTCCTGATCGGCAGCGTGGCCTGCCTGGTATCCGCGGTGATCGCGCTCATGATCCCGGTCCGCAAGGCGGTCGCGGCCCGCACCACCGCAGCGGCCGAACCACAGAAGGTGCTGGCGGAGAACTGAACCGGAGCACCGGCTACAGTGCGAGCTCGGGCTGGCTGGTCGCGCCGTTCCGCGGGCTGCCAGCCCGGCGGGGCGACGATGTAGCCGAGTTTGTTGCGGTCGCAGGCGAAATGCGAACGCGCCCCGGCCCTGCCGTGTCTTCTTCGGTGCGACACGGTGGCGGGGGCGCGTTCGAGACGATCAGCCGAACAGGCGCGCGGCGAGGTCGGGGGTGAGGATCTCGTAGGCCTCGGTGGTGCGGTTGTACCACCAGGTGCGGTCGTCGGGTTCGGCGCGGCCCGCAGCCTGCACCGCCCGCGTCGAGGGACGGTAGGTGGAGCTGCGGGGGATGTCGTCGACGACGTAGACGATGTCGGGGCGCTGGTCGGGAGCCAGGGCCCGGACCGCCTCGGTCACATCCTTGGGAGCCAGGCCGAAGCCCGCGCGGACGCTCACCGCGGCGACCGCGAGGATGCGGTCGCCGGCGGGGAGGCCGAAGGCCACCTCCATGTCGACGGCTGTGATGTCGTTCAGCACGTCGACGATCGGCTGGGTGTAGACCGGACCGCGCGGCGTCGGGATGACGGTGTCGCGACGGTCCATGAGCCAGTAGTCGCCGTCGCTGTCGCGGCGGAAGAGGTTCTCGGTGGGCATCCAGGCGTCGCCGGGGGCGAAGACGCCGCGCAGCCCGCCCGCGGAGAGGTCGACGAGGTCGGACACGGTGCCGATGAGCAGCCCCACCTCGTTGTCGGCACAGCGCCGCGCGAAACCGCTGTCCTCGACCAGGATTTCGTCGGTCAGCGGGTCGTAGGCGATGAGTTCGACCTTCGCGGTGCCCGGCACCGGACGGCCCTTGGAGCCGATCTTGGCGCCGGAGACGTTGGCCAGCACCACATCTCCCTCGATGGAGGCGTAGAACTCCAGCACCTTGGCGGGCGCGAAGCGCTCCTCGGTGCGCCGCCACAGGCCCGCGGGCATACCGGAGCCGATGAACAGGCGGATCGGATGCGCGTGCCCGTCGGCGAAGGTGTCAGCGTCGAGGATGTCGCGCAGCATGGTCCAGGTGTAGGTGACCACGGTGACGCCGTAGCGGTGCACCTCCTCGGCGAACCGCGCAGGTTCCAGCGAGCGGGCCAGCGCGATGCGGCTGCCGCCGGCCACCGCGCCACCCAGGCTCACCAGTAGTCCGGACGAATGATGCAGCGGCGCAAGGCAGTACACGGTGTCGTGGCGGCCCAGGTCCGCCGCCGACGCGGTGCCGAAGGCCGACAGCGCCCAGCGGTGATTGGTGACCTGCTTGACGTCGAACTTGTCGCCGGTGCCGGTGACCAGGATGAAGGCCAGCTCGCGCGCCAGGCCCGGATTCGGCCGGTACCAGGCGGGCAGCTCCACCTGCGCCGGGTCGATCTGCTCCAGGTCGACCACATCGGCGCCCGGCGGAATGTCGAGGCTGCGGGCATCGCCGCCGCCGAGCACCAGCACCCGGTGACCGGTGGCGGCCGCGCTGGCGAGGTTCTCCGGATCGGTGATGAGCAGCTTGGTGCCGGTCAGGTCCGCGACCTTGGAGAGTTCACTCCCCGGCGCCAGCAGCACCGCAACCGCGCCCAGCCGCGAGAGCGCGGCGATGGCGGCCAGCGCGCTCGGCCGGGTCTCCATGACCACGCCGACCCGAGTGGCCGGCCGCACGCCGACGGAGATCAGCCCGCGCACCACATTGTCGATGCGCTGATCGACCGCCTCCTGGGTGTGCACGCGGTCGTCGAACACGAACAGCTCGCGCTGCGGCGCGCGCCGCGCCTGCTCGGCGACCAAGCGGCCCAGCGAGATTCGGGTGTGCGGCTGGATCATGCCCAGCCGGGTCAGCCGGGGCAGCGCGCGGGCGGCCTCACTGGTGAGTTCGACCGTGCCGCGCAGCGTCTGCCCGGCCACGCCCTCGATGGTCTTCCCGACGCTGGTTCCGGCCTCGGCCAGGGTGCCGAGGGCGTGCACGACCCGGGTGAGCCCGGTGCGCGGGCCGTTGCGGACCGCCTCGGTGCTCATGCGCTCGACCTGTTCGGGCAGTTCGCCGCGGCCGCTGAGGTAGTTCACCCAGTCGCGCACCACGGGCCAGGTCTGCCTGGTGGCCGTGGAGCCCGACACCAGTCCGAAATGCCCGGCCACAATGCTGGTCTCGTACACATCGGCATTGGGCGCGGCGTGCACGATGCCGCGCACGGCGGCGGGCTGGCCGATGTCGTCGACCTCGCCGACGAACGCCAGGATCGGGCACTTGATCTCCGCCAGCGAGATGGGCTGATCGCGGATCACGAAGCCGCCCAGCATCATTCGATTGTGCTTGACGAACTGCTGAAGCAGATCGGTGAGCGCGGGACCCGGGTAGCCGAGCCAGCCGTCGACCTCGAGAAAGCGGCGCTGGCGCTCCTTGGGCAGCAGGGCCTCGCGGTTGTGCAGCTGGCGCAGGAAGTCGATGCGGGCGCGGGCGGTCTTGACCGGGTCCAGGGCCTGGAAGCCCAGGCGCACCATGGAATCGGTGATGGGCAGCCGGTTCAGCACGTGGTCGGTGAGGAAGTCGGCGGCGTCGGAGACCAGCCCGTGCGGCAGGCCGAAGGGCATGCCCGCGACGGCGTCGACCGGGCTGCCGAAGGTCACGATGGACTCGACGCCCTTGCCGTAGCGGTAGGCCGCGGTCTGGTAGGCGAACATGCCGCCCTGCGAGTACCCCATGAGATGCACGGCGCGGCCGGTGATTTCGGTGACGGTGTCGACGACACTCGAGACCGCCAGCACGTGGTCGGCCAGATCCCGGTCCCAGCCACCCTCTTCGGTGGCGGGTGAGCCGAAATCGACCACCCAGCAATCGATTCCGCCCTGGTGCAGAATGCCGACCGCCCCGTCGGCGACATTCACGTCCCAGATCTCGGCGGTCACCATGATGGGCGGCACCAGCACCACCACCGGACGGTCCGCCCCGGTGTCGTCCGGGAAGTAGTGCCGCAGGCGGTACATCCGCTTGCGCTCCACCACCTCGTACGGCGACGATTCGATGTCGTGAACCAGTCCCCCGAACCGGATCACCTCGAGCCCGTTCTGTGCGGTCGCGACGAGTCGCTCGATCGGACCCACCACGGACCTCGTATTGAATTTCACGGCTTCTCTCCCAGACATTTCCTGGCCTTGACCAGCGTCACCCGCCCCGACGCGTCGCGATGAGCTTGCCATACGTCCACCCTACTGCGCTGGCGCTGTGACCAGCACCATGCGGGCTACGCGTGGCGGAGCGATCCGGGCCCGCACCAAAGCAAACCGGCCGTTCGGGGTTTACGGGTCACAGCAACATCCCAGGCATCATGTTTTGGCATTTCGGCGCGTCGGGTGATCCGGAGCTCTACCATCGGAATCGCTGGAAACGCACTGTCGCGCTTGTCAATTCACTCACTTGACTAATTCATGCAGGCCCCGTTCGGGTCTGCTGTTTCGCCGTGGACTCCACCGCCTTCCGTCGCGGTGGCCCTTCGAGGTGAGGACCGCAGCATGACCATCGAAATGCCCCTTCAGACCGAAAACGGCCAGCGCCGGTCGCTCAGTACCGCTGCCGCTCACCAGCTGGCGCACACCACCAAATCCGAACCGCAGATGCAGGGCATCAGCTCCCGCTGGCTGACCCGTTCGCTGCCGTGGAGCCAGGTGAAGGGCGGTATCTACCGCGTCAACCGGCGCCTCACGCACACCGTCGGCAACGGCGAGGTGGAGTACGTCATCAACGGCCCGCATGCCCGGGTCATCCCGCTCGAACTGCAGGAGCTGCCGCAGCTGCGCGGCGTCGCCGACGAGGAGATCCTGGCTGCCGTGGCCGGCCGCTTCGAACAGCGGGATCTGCCCGCCGGCACCGTGGTCGCCGAGTTCGGCAACCCGATGGACCAGGTGCTGCTGATCGTGCACGGCAAGCTCTCCAAGATCGGCACCGGCGAGTACGGCGAGACCACCAAGCTCGGCATGCTGGGCGGCGGCGACTTCTTCGGCGACCAGACCCTCACCGATCCGGACGCCATCTGGCCGGTCACCATCAAGACGATCACGCCCACCACCATGCTGGTGCTCGGCCGCTCCACCGTGAACCAGCTGACCGAGAACATTCCGGCACTGGCGGAACACCTTTCCGCCGTGGCACAGGCCCCGTCGCTGCCGCAGAACAAGTACGGCGAGGCCGAGATCGTGATCTCCTCCGGCCACTCCGGGGAGCCGATGCTCGAGGGCACCTACGTCGACTACGACGACCAGCCCCGCGAGTACGAGCTCAGCCTGGCCCAGTCGGTGCTGCGCGTGCACACCCGCGTCGCCGACCTGTTCAACGACCCGATGGATCAGATCGAGCAGCAGCTGCGCCTGACCATCGAGGCCCTCTACGAGCGCCGCGAGTACGACCTGGTCAACAACCCGGACTTCGGCCTGCTCAACAACTGTGACATCAAACAGCGCATCTACACCGAATCGGGCGCGCCTACTCCGGACGATATGGACGAACTGCTCTCCATGCGCCGCAGCACGAAGCTGTTCCTGGCCCACCCCAAGGCGATTGCCGCGTTCGGGCGCGAATGCTCCAAGCGCGGAATCTATCCCGACCCGGTGGAGGTGGACGGCCACCGCGTGCCCGCCTGGCGCGGGGTGCCGATCTTCCCGTGCGGCAAGATCCCGGTCAGTGACACCCACACCACGTCGATTCTCGCCATGCGCACCGGCGAGAAGGACCAGGGCGTGATCGGCTTGCACCAGACCGGAATTCCGGACGAGTACGAGCCCAGCCTGAACGTCCGGTTCAAGGGCATCGACGATCAGTCGATCATCTCCTACCTGGTCAGCTGCTACTACTCGGCCGCCGTCCTGGTCCCCGACGCGCTCGGCATTCTCGACAATGTGCTGGTCGCCCGCCAGTCCGACTGAGCGAGGTGTGCTGTCATGTCGGTGCTCTCACGCGCCGCGGCCCCGCCTGCCACCCATGAGGTGGCGGCGGCCGTCGCCGCCCTGCTGACCAACCTCGACACCACCGCGCCCCAAACCCTGCTCCCGGCAACCGAAGCCATTGCCGCCCTCGGTGATGATCCCCGCCTCGGCGCCTCCGACGCCGCCGAGGCGCACTCCCCCCGACGGCTGCTCGGCCCCTCCGGCCTCGGGGCCCCGAGCCTCCGCGTGAACCTACCCACCCCCCAGGTGATCACGGAGCTCGCGGGACAGGCATCGCGTCCGCCGTCGCCTGCCGGCGGCGCGGTGCCGACGCCCAGACCCCCGACCTCTCCACTCGCCCAACCCTGCCGCCCCATCCCCCGCGCCCTCGGCTCCGGCCACCTACCCTCCCCTCCGTCCGAAACCCATGCCGCGGGACAGAGTTCGCCCGGCCCGACGGCGCGACGGGTTGCGAGCGGCCCCACCGGAATCGGTACGAACTCGGCAATTCGCCGAGTCGGGGTGCCCGGTGGCTTCCCACCGGTCACGCCGACTTCGCCTGCGGCACGGGCGGACACCATGGTCCGGGCCGATGCGGCGGCTCCGGCTGTCGCCACCTCGGCGGCTGCTCGGCCCGATGCTCCGAGCGCGGCTCCCGACAGGACCCTCGATCGGGCGTGGGACCTCGAGTCGATCACCGAGCTGGCTCGCGGGATTCCGGGCTCCACGGCGGTCGAGCCCGGCGCCACTATGGCGACCGGGACATTGGAGGCCGCGAGTTCTGCTGGGGCCAAGCGGGTTTCGCATGGTCCGAGCGGAATCGGGACCGGATCGACGCGGCGGGCGCAGGAGGCGGTTATTCCGGCGCTCTACTGTCCGCCGCCGGTGCGGGACAATCCGGCGCTGGCGGAGGCGGTGAATTTCGGGATCATCGCGTGGGCCGAGGAGATCGGGCTGTACGAAGGGCGGCTCGATGATCTGCGGAAGGCCGACTTCGGGCGGCTGATCATGCTGGCGCATCCGGATTGCGATGATGCGGACAGATTGCTGGCGGCAGCCAAGTGCGCGGTGTCGGAGTGGTCGGTGGACGACTACTACTGCGAGGAGGACGCCAGCGATATCGCGCCGGACGGCAGCAGGTCGAGCGCCGAGGCCGAGCTCGGGCCGCGGCTCGAATTGGCCGCCGCCGCCATGGATCCCGTGCATCTGCCACCGCGGTACCAGGTCAAGGTGGAGGAGGCCATGCAGCGCGATCCGATTCTGCGGGCATTCCGGACCTCCTTCGAGCATCTGTCGCGATTCGCCACCCCGACCCAGGTGGCGCGGCTGCGCACCGAGATCGCGGGCTGGTTCATCGCCCTGGGCGCCGAGGCGGGGTGGCGCGCGGCGGGCCGCATGCCGCCGGTCTGGGAATACCTGCTGAACCGGCAACCGCACAGTTTCCTGCCCTGCATGGCCCCGATCGACGCGGTCGGCGGCTACGAGGTGCCGGCCGCGGAGTACACCGACCCGCGGGTGCGGCGGGTGGTCACCACCGCCGCGCTGGCCAGCCAGATGGTCAACGACCTCTACTCCATGGCGCGCGAAGACCTCTCCGGCGGACGGGAATTCAACCTCCCCACCGTGCTCGCCGCCGAGGAGCAGTGCTCTCGCCGCCAGGCCGTCCAGCGCACCGCCGAGGTCCACGACGAACTGGTGCACCGCTTCGAGGCCGAGGCGGGCGCCCTCGCCGCCGCCGGCTCCCCGGAGCTGCGCCGCTTCCTGACCGGACTGTGGGCCTGGATGGGCGGCAACCGGGCCTGGCACGCGGACAGCCGCCGCTACAACGAAACCCCGTGAATCACACCGCCGTTCGATGCGCGCAGTACTTCCAGCGTCATATCACCCATTCGAGAGGATGACCTGCCATGACCGCGCTCCACCCCCGGCCGGACGCCGTGCTGAAGACCGAATACCAGAAATCGGTCGCGTCCTACTGGAACAACAATCCCAATGACGATCGCGTCAACACCAAGCTCGGCGAGGTGGACGGGCTCTACCACCATCACTACGGCATCGGCGATCCGGACCTGTCGGTCCTGGAAGGCCCCGAGGAGACCCGGCAGGAACGGATCGTCGAGGAACTGCATCGCCTGGAGACCGCGCAGGCCGACGTCCTGCTCGGCCAGCTCGGCGACGTCCGGCCCGGCGACCGGCTCATGGACGGCGGATCCGGTCGCGGCGGCACCAGCTTCATGGCCAACCAGCGCTTCGGCTGCGAGGTGGACGGCGTCACCATCTCCGAATACCAGGTGGGTTTCGCCAATGAGCAGGCCCGCGAGCGCGGCGTCGCCGACAAGGTGCGCTTCCACTTCAAGAACATGCTCGACACCGGTTTCGAGTCCGGCTCCAGGCGCGGCATCTGGACCAATGAAACCACCATGTACGTGGACCTTTTCGAATTGTTCGCGGAGTTCTCCCGACTGCTCGAGCCGGGCGGCCGCTACGTCTGCATCACCGGCTGCTCGAATGACGTGTTCGGCGCCCGCTCGGCCTCGGTGAGCTGGATCGACGCCCACTACGGCTGCAATATCCATCCGCGCAGCCGCTACTTCCAGGCGCTGGCCGCCAACGGCCTGGTCCCCATCGCGGTCACCGACCTCACCGCCGCGACCATTCCGTACTGGGAGCTGCGCACCCGGTCCGAACTCGCGACCGGCGTCGAGAAACCCTTCCTGACCTCGTACAAGGAGGGCAGCTTCCAGTACCTGATGATCACCGCCGATAAGGTGGTCCGGTGACCGGCACCCTCGACGCATCCGACACCACCCCGGTGGTGGACCGTGAGACCCTGCTCGTCGAACTGGTCGACGAGCAGGGCCGGGCGCAGGGTGCGCTGTCGGTGGCCGCGGCCCACACCGCGCCCGGGCGGCTGCATCGGGCCTTCTCGGTGCTGCTGTTCGATGCCGCCGGGCGGGTGCTGCTGCAGCAGCGGGCGGGCGTGAAGACGCGCTTCCCGCTGCTGTGGACCAACACCTGCTGCGGGCATCCGGAGCCCGGGCAGGCGGTGGTGGAGGCGGCCGCCAAGCGGCTGCACGAGGAACTCGGCGTCACCGCCGAGCTCTCCGAGGTCGGCATCTTCACCTACCGGGCCACCGATCCGAATACCGGCCGCGTCGAGTTCGAATTCGATCACGTCCTCATCGGACGGCTGGAGGGGACCGCGCCGCACCCGAATCCCGACGAGGTCGCCGATATCGCGTGGATCCGGCCGGACGCCCTCGCCGAGAACGTGGCGGCCGAACCCGCGCGCTACACCCCGTGGCTGAGCGGAGTGCTGCGGATCATCGCGGCGCGCGACTAGCGCTCAATTACCGCGCGCGGCACCGATCGAGCCCGCCCGCGGTCAGGCGAGGGCAGGCTGCTGATCGGCGTCGAGCAGCCAGTCGTTCGGCGCGAAGAGCTCGAAATGGACTCGGTCCGAGGGGATTCCGGCGGACATGAGCTGGGCGCGCACGTACTGCAGGAAGCCGGTGCCACCGCACAGGTAGTAGTCCGCGTCCTCCGGCAGATCGACCCCGGTCAGGTCCAGCAGCCCGTGGCCGTCGGCCTCGTACCAGGCGCGGAGGTACACGTCCGCCAGCCGGTGGGCGAGCGCGTCGACCGTCTCGCGCAGGGGGTGCGCGGTGATGGAGCGGTCCGCGTGCAGAATGACCGTCCGGCGCGTGGGGGTTTCGGCCGCCAGGTATTCCAGGATGCCCGCCATCGGGGTGACGCCGATGCCCGCGGAGATCAGCACGACCGGCGTGGTGGCCGCGGTGTCGATGGTGAGATCGCCGAAGGGCAGCGTGATTTCGAGGGTGTCGCCCGCGCCGACGGTGTCGTGCAGCCAGTTCGAGACCTCACCGGCGGGGGTGTCCGCGTCGGCGGGCACCTTGCGCACCGTGAAGGCGAGCCGGCCGTCGCCGCCGCGATTGATCAGGCTGTACTGACGCAGCTGGCGGGCGCCGTCGGGCAGCCGGGCGCCGACCGAGATGTACTGTCCCGGAACGAATCCCGGCAGCGGTGCGGACGGATCGGCGGACTCCACCACGAAGGTGGCCACACCCGACGGGTCGTCGATGCGCTGCACCACCCGGGTCTCGCGGAACACGTCACCGGGCACGACGCCCGCGGCGTCGTAGAGCTCCCGCTCGAAATCGATGAGCGTGGTTGCCATCAGCCAGTACACGCGATCCCAGGCCGCGGCGATCTCGGGGGTCACCACGTCCGCACCCAGCACCTCGACGATGGCGGCGAACAGATGCTCGTGGACGATGCGGTATTCGGGCTCGGTGACACCCAGTGAGGCGTGCTTGTGGCCGATGCGGGCCAGTAGTTCCTGCGGGTGCGGCAGGCTCGGGTCGACGAGGTGGGTGGCGAACACGGCGATGGAGGCGGCGAGCGCCTTCTGCTGTGCGCCCTGATGCTGGTTGCCGCGGTTGAAGCGGTCGCGCAGCAGCTCCGGGTGGGCGGTGAACATCTTGGTGTAGAACAGCGGGGTGATCTGGTCGATGTGCGCGGCCACCAACGGCAGGGTCGCGACGATCACCTCGGCGTGCTCGGGTTCCAGCTCGGGGAAGGTGTTCAGCGTGGAATCCGGCGCGAGCCTCATGAGGTCTCCTAGGTGTCGATGAGTGAAGCCGCCGGGAATACCGGCATGTACAGCAGCTCCACGGTGCGTTGATCCACCAGATCGGACAGGACGTACCGATCGAGTTCGGCGTAGAAGGCGTTCTGCGCGGTGGCGAGGACGCCCCGCAAACGGCACGCATTCGCCAATGCGCACGGATTGTCGCCGCCACACTCGATGACTTCGCTATCACATTCGAGCTGCCGAACAATAGTGCCGATGGTGGTTTTTCTACCCGCATCGGTCAGGAATATCCCGCCGGTCCGTCCGCGCTGGGACTCGACATAGCCCAGTTCGGCGAGCCGGGAGATGGCCTTGGCAACGTAGTTTTCGGAAGCATTCACCTGTCGCGCAATGAGTTTGACGGTGACTCTTTCCTCGGCGCCGCTACTGACAGCCAGGCGCATGAGCGACCGTAAGCCGAGATCGGTGAACCGGGAGAGCTGCATGAGCACATACGGTACTTATTCCGATTGAGAAAAGCAGGTTTTCCTACTGTGCGCTTTAATACGCGCCTCCGTGCGGATTATGTAACGCCGGACACATTTTCGGGAGACGATCTATTACTGATTCAGCAAATCCCTGGCAGCGACCGGCATCGCTGCCAGGGATATCCCCTCAGGCTTCGACCATGAGCTTGCTGCGCGTGGCCAGCGCGTAGTAGATGACCAGTGCCAGACCGCATCCGATGAACCAGCTGTACTGGGCCGCGGCGTGCATGCCGTAGACGTCCTTGGCCAGTACCGGGAACACCGCAGCGATGGCGCCGATCACGGTGGCGATCACCGCGACCGGATTGAACCCGTTGCGGTACCAGTACTTTCCGCTCTCGGCCATGGTGAACAGCTCGTCCACCACGATGGTCCGCTTGTGCACCAGGTAGTAGTCGGCGATGAGCACCCCGAACAGCGGGCCGATGAACGCGCCCAGTACCTCGAGGGTGTAGTGGATGACGTCCGGGTTGTTGTACAGGTTCCACGGCGTGATCAGCACCGACCCGACCGCGGCGATCATCCCGCCCATGCGCCAGCTGATCTTCTGCGGGCTCACGTGCGAGAAGTCGAAGGCCGGCGAGATGAAGTTGGCGACGATATTGATGCCGACGGTGGCGATGGTGAAGGTCAGCGCGCCCAGCACGATGGCGAAGGTGGAGTCGATGCGCGAGACGGTCTCGACCGGATCGGTGATGAGCTCGCCGTACACCGGGATGGTCAGCGACGCGGTGATCACCACCAGCAGCGAGAACGCCAGGAAGTTGACCGGCAGCCCGAGCAGGTTGCCGCGCTTCACCGCCGCCATGGACCTGCTGTAGCGGGAGAAGTCACCGAAGTTCAGCATCGGCCCGCAGAAATAGGACACCACCAGCGCGATCGCGCCCAGGACCACGGGCAGCGCGTCCCAGCCGTGGTACTTCACCGCACCCAGCTGCAGGTCGATGGCGCTCCAGCCGGCCTTGTGGATCAGGTACCCACACAGGAAGAACATGACGACATACACGGCGGGACCGCAGAAGTCGATGAACTTGCGGATGGACTCCATGCCCTGCCAGAACACGGCCGCCTGCACCAGCCACAGCACCAGGTAGGCAC
Organism: Nocardia sp. NPDC101769; assembly: GCF_044766925.1. Taxonomy (NCBI): domain Bacteria; kingdom Bacillati; phylum Actinomycetota; class Actinomycetes; order Mycobacteriales; family Nocardiaceae; genus Nocardia; species Nocardia sp. NPDC101769. The sequence continues at coordinate 41,194 of NZ_JBIWMX010000013.1, forward strand.
ACCAGCCCAGCAGCGACAGGCCGAGGAACCCGTAATCACCGAACTTCGCGTAAGGCGCCAGGCTCGGGAAGAGCTTGACCGCCACCACGATCAGCGCCGCCGACGCCAGGTAGGTCTGAATCCCGTACCAGGCCACCGCGATCAGACCGCGGATGATGGCCGGGATGTTCGCGCCCTTCACGCCGAAGGCGCTGCGACACATGACCGGATACGGCACGCCCGCCCGCTGGCTGGGCGCGGCCACCAGATTGCACAGGAAATATACGATCGTGATGCCGATGAGCAGGGCGGCCAGCACCTGCCAGCCGGCCAGCCCGAGGGCGAAAAGGCTGCCCGCCGTGACGTATCCGCCGACGCTGTGCACATCCGACATCCAGAAGGCGAAGATGTGGTACGAGCCCCAGGTCTGTTTCTTCAGGGGGGCGAGATCGTCATTGGTCAGCCTGGGGTCGTAGTCTGGAGCGGGTGTCGCCGCGGTGGGTTCCGCGCCCGCCGACGCGGGGGTGACGATGTCGGTCATGGGGTGGTATCCGATCCGAAAGCCGATGATGGTGGGCCCAAGGTAGGAACGAGCCGTTCCCCGTGGATTGCTTTTCGGTTTCCGGGTTATTGCGTGATCCGTATATCTTTCGCGAACGACAAGCGGGTGAATACCTGGCAACATGGCCCGCATGGAGCTCATGGCGCGGATCGAAGCGGCGGCGACCCTGCTGACACCGGTGATCCGGCGGACTCCCGTGGTGGCCTCGCGGGTGCTGTCGGAACGTATCGGGCACGAGGTCTGGTTGAAGTGCGAGAACCTACAGCGCACGGGATCATTCAAGCCGCGCGGCGCCTACAACCGGATCGCCAATCTGTCCGCGGCCGAGCGGGCGCACGGGGTGGTGGCGGCCAGCGCGGGCAATCACGCGCAGGGGGTGGCGTGGGCGGCGACCTCGCTCGGGATCGACTCCACGGTGTTCATGCCGGTGGGTGCGGCGCTGCCGAAACTGGTAGCTACCAGGGCCTATGGCGCGACCGTGCATCAGGTGGGCGACACCATCGACCAATCCCTCACCGCTGCACGGGATTTCGCGGAACGCACCGGAGCGACCCTGGTGCACCCGTTCGATCACATCGATATCGTGGCCGGCCAGGCGACGGTCGGGCTCGAAATCCTCCACCAGCTCCCGGATGTCGGCACGGTGCTCGTGCCGACGGGCGGCGGCGGCCTGCTCGCCGGGGTGGCCGCGGCGGTGCAGCGGCTGAAGCCGCAGGTCCGGGTGATCGGTGTGCAGGCCGCCGAGGCGGCCGCCTGGCCCGCCTCGCTCGCGGCCGGGAAACCGGTGGCGCTGGAACAGATGTCCACCATGGCCGACGGCATCGCCGTGGGCCTGCCCGGTGAGGTGCCGTTCGAGCACATCGTGGCCAGCGCGCCCACCATCGTCACGGTCGACGAGGATTCGCTGTCCAAGGCGCTGCTGTTGTGCATGGAGCGGGCCAAACTGATCGTCGAGCCGGCGGGCGCGGCGGCGGTCGCGGCGCTGATGGCCTGCAGCCCAGCCGAACTCGCGCTGGAGGGGCCGGTCTGCGCCATCCTGTCCGGCGGCAATATCGACCCGCTGCTGCTGACCCGCGTGATCGGCCACGGCCTCAGCGCCGCCGGCCGCTACCTGGCGGCCCGCATCACCATCTCCGACCGCCCCGGCAGCCTGTCCCGCCTGCTCGCCGAGCTCGGCCGCACCGGCGCCAGCGTCCTGGACGTGGTCCACTCCCGCACCGGCGCCTGGCTCGCCATCGACGAGGTCGAGGTGCTGCTGACCCTCGAAACCCGCGGCCCCGCCCACCGCGACGAGATGCTCACCGCCCTCGCCGACGCCGGATACCTGGTGCGCGTACAGGATTGACGACAGCGGGAACCGCACTGCCCGCAGTCAGTGCGCCCCACCGAGTTCCAGGGCCAGCACCCCCGCGATCACCAGCACGATCCCCCCGAGCTGCGTCGCGGTGATTCCCTCGTCCAGGAACAACGCCCCGATCGTTGCCACCGCCACCACCCCCACCGCCGACCAGATCCCATACGCCACCCCGATCGCCATCCCCCGCTTCAGCGCCTGCGAGAGAAAATAGAACGCCGCCCCATACCCGATCACGACGATGATCGAAGGCACCAGCCTGCTGAACCCCTCCGAGATCTTCAGCGAAACAGTCGCCGTCACCTCACACGCAATCGCCAACGCAAGCAACAACAAGGTCATGACCGCACAATAACCAGCCTCCACCGCACTACCGGAGTGCCTGTGCGACACCCACTGATCGAGGTGTCGAGAAGTTCCTCTCCGCTCGGCGGTGAGCGGACTACTCTACAGCGATGAGGATGGTCGGGCGCGGGCTGGCCGGGATCGCCGGGCAGCTCGGAAATCCCCACGGCTGGGCGGGGCCGGTGGTCGCGGCCGTGCTGAACCGGGGAAATCGGTATCTGATCGAGGCGGCCGTGGATGCCGCGCAGGTGCGGCGCGGCCAGACCGTGGCCGATATCGGATTCGGTGGCGGGGCGGGGCTGGGACTGCTGCTGGAACGGGCCGGGGCGAACGGCACCGTGCACGGGATCGAGATCTCGCGGGATATGTTGTCGCGGGCCGGGTATCGCTACAGACGGTTTCTCGAGGCGGGACGGCTGCGGCTCGAACCCGGGTCCCTGACCGAATTGCCGCTCTCCACGGCGAGTGTGGATGCCGCCATCACGGTCAACACGGTGTACTTCCTGGCCGAGCTGGAGCGCGCGTGCGCCGAGCTGCGACGGGTGCTGCGGCCCGGCGGCCGGGTGGTGGTGGGTGTCGGCGAGCCGGAGGCCATGGCGAGAATGCCGTTCGCCCGCTACGGGATCCGGCTGCGGCCGGTGGCCGAGGTGATCGGAGCGCTCGAACGGACCGGTCTGGTCGTCGAGCACGGCGTCATCGAACGCTGGCCGATCGACGGGCATTTCCTGGTCGGTCGATGAGGCCGGTGCCGGACCGCGCCCGGGCCGATGTCCTGGTCACCGCGTTCGACGCCCATGCAAAGCAGAGTCGGGATACGGTGAAATTCCAGGTCACATCGCTGTCCGGGTCTGCGCAGGCGAATACGCGCTGCTGAACAATTAGAGGTGCACGAGCGCGGTCGTCGGGGCCACGCCCAGGGTGGTGAGCATGGCCGCGCCCTCGGTGGCGTCCGCGCCACCGGCCAGGATCCGGGTCCGGGCCGACTGGTAGACGCAGCCCGCGGCCTCGAATGTGGTTGCGGTGGACAGCAATCGGTCCCGATCCTGGGCCAGCAGCGCTTCGGCCCGGTCGATGATGGCCGCGGCGACCGGGTTTCCGGTGACCTCGGTCCGCGCCTGCGCGAGATCGCCTGATGCGGCGGTGTTCCCGGTCATGGCGGCTGCTTCGGCGTGCAGGGCCAGATACCACGGCAGCCACACGCCGGTCACCCGGGTGCGCGCCTCGGCCGGGGTCAGTTCGGTGCGTTCCAGCGCGTCCTCCGGCTGGCCGTGGTGCAGCATGAGCAGCGCGTCGAAGACGGCCTGGTAGCCATCGGCATCCGCGGCCGGGGTGCCGAGTTGCTGGAGTACGCCGGTCCATTCGCGCTCGGCGTCGTAGTCGTCGCGCAGGCCGTGGATCATGCGCACCCCGGCCACGGCCGCGCCGAGCGCCGAGCGGGCCGGGCGTTCCTCGCGATACCAGGCCTCGAGGAAGCGAGCGCTGTGGGTGAGGACGCCATCGACATTGCCCGCCAACGCATCCGCCACCAGCAGGCGGCTGGTCGCGGTATGTCCGACCTCGGCCAGCATCGGATGCTCGGCAAGCTGCCGTCCCCAGCGGCGCGCTCCGGCCAGATCGCCCACCCCGAGACCGAATTCGGTCGCCTGGCCCAGAGCGTCGATCAGTTCGTGGGTGCCGACCGGATTGTCCGGCGTGGTCGAGAGCAGCCGGATGCGCCGCCGTGCGGTGGCCGCGGCGGCGCGCAACTCCCCGGCGCGGCTCTGGGCGGCGGCGAGAGCATCGAGGGCGGCGGATTCGGCGAACGGGTCACGGGTGCTGTGTGTGAGCTCGACAGCTCGCTCCGCACTCGAAACCGCTTCCGGTGCGGAAACATCGGTAACGCGATGCGGCGCACCGAAGGGATTGGCGAGAAGGACGGCCTCGGCCAGTGCGATGGCGGCCCGAGCCGGATCAACCGCGACGGCCCCGGCCCGAGCGATATCGGTCGGAGCAGCGGACGTGGGCACGGTATCTGCCCCCGCCGCTACGGCCGACGCGATATCGGCCGGGGCGGCGGAGGTTGGTGCGGCGGCGAGGCGGCGCGCCTCGGCGACGAGTGCTACCAGGTCTTCGCGGGCCGGGATGTGCTCGAACTTGCCCCAGAATCGGTAGGCGGATGCTGCCGCGGTCGCCAGGTCGATGGATGCCGCGGCGGAATCCCCAGCGCGCTGGGCAAATTCGGCGGCGGCGTGGTGCAGGCGGTACATGTCGTCGCCGTTGCCCTGACAACCGGCTGCGGCTGCCGCGTGCCGCAGCGATTCCGCTGCGGCGGCCGGGTCGTCGGAGAGGTAGGCGGCTTGCTCGTAGCGCCATTGGGATTCGCCGGTGAGGTGCCGGGTGAACATCAAGGGGGCAAGTAGCCGCGCCAGGGTGTAGGCGTCGCTTCGGCGGTCGGGTTGTTCGCAGGCCCAGCCCAGCGCGGCACGGAAATCGTCTGCGGCGGAATCGAATCGGGCCCGCCAGTCGGCGCGCACTATCGAGAGGTCGCTCGCCTCGGCCAGGCACCAGCGCAGATGTCCGGCACGGGCGTCGGCCATCTCGCCGGCTGCCTCGAGCTGTTCGAGCCCATACTGCCGGATGGTCTCCAGTGCGCGGAATTGGGTACCGGTCGGCGTATCTGTCACCACCAGCAGGCTCTGTTCGACCAGTCGCGCCAATCCGGCTGCCACCGCGCCTTTGTCGAGGTCTGCCGCGTCCGCCGCCGCCTCGACGGGGAACGCGGTCATGAATACCGAGACCCGCCGCAGCAGCATCCGGTCCTCGGGCTCGAGCAGGGCGTGGCTCCAGTCCAGGGCCGCGCGCACCGAGCGGTGCCGATCGTCGGCGCGGGCGCCGCCGGAGAGCATGCGCAGTTGATCGTCCAAACCGGCTGCGAGACCGTCCAATCCGAGCGTGGTCCAGCGGGCGGCCGCCAGCTCGATGGCCAGCGCCACGCCGTCGAGGCGCTCGCAGAAGGTCGCGACCTGGTCGCGCATGGCGTGGTTGGGCGGCCAGCCGCCCGCCGCCGCCCGATCCATGAACAGGGCGACCGCGTCCGAATCACCTTCCCCGGCAAGCGACATCGGCGGGACGGTGTACACGTGCTCGAAGGGCACCATCAGCCGGGCGCGGCTGGTGGCCAGCACGCTCATCCCCGGACACGCCTCCAGCAACTGCTCCACGAATGGGGCGACGCCGTCCCGCACGTGTTCGCAATTGTCCAGCACCAGCAGCGCGTTCCGGTCCGCGAGCGCGGCCAGCACGGCTCGGTCGAAGCCGCGGCCGGGCTGCTCACCGATGCCGAGCGCCATGGCGACGGTGCCCGCGACCACACACATATCCGGGCTGGTGATCGGCACCAGGTCGACGAACCACACGCCATCGGCGAAGTCGGCGGCCACGTCCGCCACCACCGCCAGGGCGAGCCGGGTCTTGCCGACTCCGCCGGGGCCGACCGCGGTGACCTGCCGTTGCGTCTTGATCAGCTCGGTGAGTTCGGCCCGCTCCCGCGTGCGACCGATGAACGAGGTCAACGGTTTCGGCAGCGCGGGCCCGGGTCGCGGACTCGCGGTGCGGGTCGCGGCGGCGTACAGGGCCAGGGCCCGCCGGTCGGACATGTCCAGCTTCCGTAGCAGCGAGGACACGTGGCTCTCCACCGTGCGCACCGAGATGAACAGTCGCGCACCGATCTCGGCATTACTGAGGTGCTCGCCCACCAGGGTCAGCACTTCCGCCTCGCGAGTGGAGATCTCCGACGTCACAGCCATGGATTCAGTCTGCCGCATCGGGCGCCGGAGGACGGTACCGATGGGTTCGGTATTGCTCTCCGTGGTGGATTCCGTGGTCACCACGGATGTGACCGAGGGGCCCCGGGAGCAAAGCTGAATGCACACCGGGTTCGCAGGAGCCAACCGGACGACAGGGTCGCTTCGGACCCCCACTCACCAGGAGAAATCATGACCACGCTGGGCATCAGGACCGTGCTGCACCCCGTCTCCGACCTCGCCGCCGCCAAGACCGTCTACGCCGCGCTGCTGGGCATCGAGCCCCAGACCGACTCCCCGTACTACATCGGTTTCGAGTCCGCGGGCCAGCACATCGGCCTGGTCCCCGCGGGCAGCCCGCAGAGCCCGGCCGCCCCCGTCTCCTACTGGCACGTCGGCGATATCGAGGCCAAGGTCGCCGAGCTCACCGCCGCTGGCGCGACCGTCCAGCAACCCGCGCGCGAGGTGGGCGGCGGCCGCCTGGTCGCCACCCTCACCGATGCCGACGGCAATGTCCTGGGCCTCATCCAGGACCGCTGACCGCTTCCCCGCCCAGTCCTCTCCCCCACTCCCGCAAAGGAATCCAGCCATGGCCACCCAGACCACCACCAAGAAGACCACCGTCGGCTTCAGCGCCGAAGAGCGCGCCGCCATGAAAGCCCATGCCGCGGAACTGAAGACCGCCGCCCGCCGCGGCTCCCGCTCCGCCAAGGCCGACGGCGAACAGGACGTGCTGGCCAAGATCGCCGAGATGACCGGCTCCGACCGCGAGATCGCCGAACGCCTGCACGCCCTCATCAAATCCGTGGCCCCAGAACTCACCTGCAAGACCTGGTACGGCATGCCGTCCTACATGCGCGACGGCAAGATCGTCTGCTTCTTCCAGACCGCCGCCAAGTTCAAGACCCGCTACGCCACCCTCGGCTTCAACGACATCGCCAACCTCGACGATGGTGACCTGTGGCCCGTCAACTACGCGCTGAAGACCATGACCCCCGCGGTCGAAGCCCGCGTCACCGAACTCGTGAAGAAGGCCCTGAGCTAGTACCGCCTCCGGGAAGGTTGATGGTGTAACCCGCCACCCGTGGTGGACCTCGAGCAATAAATGGGATGCGTCGAATGCCCGGGCCCGGTTACTGTGCTCCGCATGTGGCTGCAGCTGTTCTCCTGAGCACGATTCGTTTGTGACGCCCGGCGGTCTGCCGAATTGACCGTGCCTGTGGCATTCCCGATTCCGACCGGCGATCGAACCCGGTCCGTCGGTCACGCACCCCATAGGAGGACTCATGCCCGAGCGCTTTCCGCTGCCCGAAATCCCTGCCGAGGACCGCGTCGAACGCCCGTTGTCGCGGCGCGAACGGCGCGGGAAGGGCGACAAGAAGCAGCAGACCACCGCGAACGGCAAGGTGCACGACTCCGGTCGTGCGGCGGTGCCCGCCGCGAAGCACATGAATTATCGACGCGGATGACGAAAGCGGCCCGTTGGGTTTCCAGGTCGGAAATCCAACGGGCCGTTACCGTTTCGAGTATCAGCTGAGCCAGGCGCGCTGGGTGGCGGCGGTGCCGCGCACCTCCTCGAGCTGCTTGGCGACCTGGGTGCCGGCCGTGCCGCCGCGGGCATTGCGGGAGGCGATGGAGCCTGCGACGGTGAGGACCTCACGGACACCGGGGGTCAGGGCCGGGTCGACGGCGGCGAACTCCGCGTCGGTGAGCTCGTCCAGGCCGACGCCGCGCGACTCGGCGACGCGAACGCAACCGCCCGCGGCCTCGTGCGCGACGCGGAACGGAACACCCTGGCGCACAAGCCATTCGGCGATATCGGTGGCGAGGGTGAAGCCCGCGGGGGCGAGCTCCGCCATGCGGCCGGTGTGGAAGGTCAGGGTGGAGACCAGGCCCGCGATGGCGGGCAGCAGCAGTTCGAGCTGGGCGACCGAGTCGAAGACCGGCTCCTTGTCTTCCTGCAGGTCACGGTTGTACGCGAGCGGCTGGGCCTTCAGGGTCACGAGCAGGCCGGTGACATTTCCGATGAGGCGGCCCGCCTTGCCGCGGGTGAGCTCGGAGACGTCCGGGTTCTTCTTCTGCGGCATGATCGAGGAGCCGGTGGACCAGGCGTCGGCCAGGGTGATGTAGCCGAATTCCGGTGTGCTCCAGATGATCACCTCTTCGGCCATGCGACTCAGATCGACAGCGATCATGGCCAGCACGAACGCGGCCTCGGCGGCGAAGTCGCGCGAGGAGGTTGCGTCGATGGAGTTCGCGGCGGAGGAGTCGAAGTTCAGTTCGGCGGCAATGGCTTCCGGATCCAGACCCAGCGAGGAGCCCGCCAGCGCGCCGGAACCGTACGGCGACACCGCGGCCCGCTTGTCGAAGTCGCGGATCCGGTCGATGTCGCGCAGCAGCGGGTGGGCGTGCGCGAGCAGGTGGTGGGCCAGCAGCACCGGCTGGGCGGCCTGCAGGTGGGTCTTGCCCGGCATAACCGCCTCCGGGTGCGCGGCGGCCTGCTCGACCAGGGCATCCACCACGTCGAGCACCCCGGAGGCGATGCGCCGCACCGCATCCCGCAGCCACATGCGGAACAGTGTGGCCACCTGGTCGTTGCGGGAGCGGCCCGCACGCAGGCGGCCACCGAGCTCGGTGCCGACCCGGTCGATCAGCCCGCGCTCCAGCGCGCCGTGCACGTCCTCATCGGATTCGAGGGGGCCGAACGCGCCCGATTCCACGTCCGCCGCAAGCTGATCCAGGCCCGCGAGCATGCCCGCCAGGTCGGTCTCCGACAGCAGCCCGGCCTTGTGCAGCACGCGCGCGTGGGCCTTGGAGGCGCGAATGTCGTACGGCGCGAGCGCCCAGTCGAAGTGGGTCGACTTGCTCAGCGCCGCCATCGCCGCGGCCGGGCCGGACGCGAAGCGTCCACCCCACAGCGCGCCTTCATTGGTGCTGCCGCCCTGGGTCATAGCGTGTCGTCTCCTCGCGGTTTCGTCGCGGTCATCAGAATGTGTTGGGTCATACCGGCCCTGACCTCCTCGGGAACGGCCCGGCCGCGGTCCTCGAGCAGGGTGACCGGGTCGCCCTCGGTGACCAGCCAGCGGTGCATGGCGAACCAGTCGCGGGGGTCCTGTCGGTCCTCCCAGGGGTAGAGCAGGTCTTCCAGGTCGAGCTTCAGCCCGGCATCGGCCAGCACCTTGCGGCGCCGCTCCCGGAATTCGTCGCCCAGATCACCGGACCCGGTGCCGAGGTTGATCGCCATCCGGCTGCCCGGCGCGCTGAGCTCCACCACGTGCTCGAGCAGTCGAGTCTGGGCGTGACCGGGCAGGTAGCGCAGCAGCCCCTCCGCCAGCCAGGCGGTCGGCCGGTCCGGTTCGAAACCCTTGTCCAGCAGGGCTTTCGGCCAGTCCTGCCGTAGATCGACCGGCACCTCGCGACGATCGGCCGTCGGCTCGTGATCGGCGAGCGCCCGGGCCTTGAACGCCAGCACCTTCGGCTGATCGAGCTCGAAAATCCGGGTGTCCGAGGGCCATTCGAGCCGGTAGGCCCGCGCGTCCAGCCCGGCGGCCAGGATCACGATCTGCCTGATCCCGGCCCGCACGGCCGCGGCGAAATACTCGTCGAAGTAGACGGTGCGGGCCACCAGGACATTGCCCATCGACCAGGCCTGGTAGTCGCCGTCGCTGATGCTCCGGCGGCTCAGCGACCCGGACATCATGGCGTTCCAGCCCTCGGACCCGACCGCGGCCACCAGCTTCGCCGCGTACGGGTCGTGGAACAGGGCGTCGTCGCGGCTGGTCTCGTAGGCGCGAATGGCCGCGACGCCGATGGCGGTCGCGCCCACGCTCTCCGTGATGTCCCAACTGTCGTCATCGGTTCGCATGGGCGCGTCTCCTTCGGCCGGTGCTCGGAACAAAAACCGCCCCGGTCGCAGGCTACTACTTGCTGTTGAGATCCCGCCGCGCCGCGACCTTGGAGGACAGGCCGTGGATCTGGACGAAGCCCTTGGCCAGCGACTGGTCGAAGGTGTCGCCCTCGTCGTAGGTGGCGAGGTTGAAGTCGTAGAGCGACTCGTCGGAGCGACGGCCGTTGACCACGACGCTGCCGCCGTGCAGGACCATCCGGACATCGCCGGACACGTGCTGCTGGGTCTCGGCAACGAACGCGTCCAGCGCGCGCTTCAGCGGCGAGTACCACAGGCCGTCGTACACCAGCTCGCCCCAGCGCTGTTCGACCTGCCGCTTGTAGCGGCCCAGCTCGCGCTCGATGGTCACCGCTTCCATCTCCTGGTGCGCGGTGATCAGCGCGATGGCGCCGGGGGCCTCGTAGATCTCGCGGCTCTTGATGCCGACGAGCCGGTCCTCGACCATGTCGAGGCGGCCCACGCCCTGGCGGCCGGCCCGCTTGTTCAGCTCGGTGATGGCCTCGAGCATGGTGACCGGGCGGCCGTCGATAGCGACCGGCACACCCTTGTCGAAGGTGACGATGAGCTCGTCGGGCGCCTCGAAGTTGACGGTCGGGTCGACGGTGTAGTCGTAGACGTCCTTGGTCGGGGCGTTCCACAGGTCCTCGAGGAAGCCGGTCTCGACCGCGCGGCCCCACAGGTTCTGGTCGATGGAGAACGGCGACTTCTTGGACACGTTGATCGGCAGCTTGTTCTCGCCGGCGAACTCGATGGCCTTCTCACGGGTCCAGGCGTAGTCGCGGACCGGCGCGATGACCTTCAGGTCGGGCGCGAGCGCGCCGATGCCGACCTCGAAGCGGACCTGGTCGTTGCCCTTGCCGGTGCAGCCGTGCGAGACGGTGTCGGCGCCGTGGTACTCGGCGGCCTCGACCAGGTGCTTGACGATCAGCGGCCGGGAGATGGCCGAGACCAGCGGGTAGCGGCCCATGTAGAGGGCGTTGGCCTGAATGGTGGGCAGGCAGTACTCGTTGGCGAACTCGTCGCGGGCGTCCACCACGATGGACTCGACGGCACCGCAGTCCAGCGCGCGCTGACGCACGTCGTTCATGTCCTCGCCGCCCTGGCCGAGGTCGATGGCGACGGCGACGACCTCCGCGCCGGTCTCCTTACCGATCCAGCTGATGGCGACTGAGGTGTCCAGCCCGCCGGAGTAGGCGAGTACGACGCGCTTGGTCATAGTCCGTGTGCTCCTCGATTGTTCGTATAGGCCCTCGACCGGTGCGCTGCCCCGCGGTCCCGTCCCGGTCCCTCTGGCGCGCTCCGTCGTCCTGCAAATGATTATGCATGACGATGCAATCCCATTCATAACCGGGGTCTTCGGCATCGCCGCAACACCCCCGCGACCGTTGTGGACGTCCACAAGGATTCCGCGTTCTTCTGCGCGAGGACACATCGGGCGATCGGCGAACCTGCGGCAATATCTATAGCGAATCTGAATCAATCCAGTCGTTCGACCATAGGGACAGCAATGCTCTCGACCCGAGAACTCGCCGCCTCCGCTGCCGTCGCCGCGGCCACGTCGGCGTCATCGCTTCCGCCGCACCGGCTTCCGCGGCCCCGGTGACACCGGCCAAATTCCCGACCATCCACTCGCGAATTGGTGCGCCGCGCCGGCCCATCCCCCAGCCTGGGCCAGGCCACGACCCGCATGTCCCATCCGTCGGGATCTCGGGTCACGATTCACAACACAGCGACTGAGCGGTAGCTCGCGGTGTCGAGCCATCCTTGCGCCGACGTCGGCCGAGCAATACAGTACGAGCGTACTGTTTGGGAAAGTCGACGATGATCGGAGCGACCCATGTGGGATCCGGACAAGTACCTCGCCTTCGACGACCTGCGTGCGCGGCCGTTCTTCGATCTGGTGAATCGAGTGGGCGCGACCAAACCCCGGCACGTGGCCGATCTGGGGTGTGGCCCTGGGAATCTGACCGTGACGCTGGCCGAGCGGTGGCCGGGGGCGGCGCTCGAGGCATTCGATTCCTCGCCCGAAATGGTCGCCGCGGCAAGAGAACACGGGATCGATGCCGCCGTGGCCGATGTGCGGGACTGGCTGCCGGCGCCGGACACGGATGTGGTCGTCACCAATGCGGTGCTGCAATGGGTGCCGGATCATCTTGCGCTGCTGCCGGGCTGGATCGAGGCGCTACCGGCCGGGGCCTGGTTCGCCCTGCAGGTCCCCGGAAACTTCGACGCGCCTTCGCATGTCGCGATTCGGGAGCTGGCGGGGTCCGAAAAGTGGCGCGGCAAGCTGGGATCCGCAGGGATCGTCAAGCGTGAGACCGTGCCCGATCCCTCCGGATATGCCGCGGTGCTGACCGCGGCGGGCTGCCGAGTGGACGCCTGGGAGACCACCTACCTGCAGCCCCTGACCGGTGCCGATCCGGTACTCGAGTGGGTGACGGGCACGGCGCTGCGCCCGGTGCGCGACGCTCTCGACGATGCCGACTGGCAGGACTTCCGGACGGACCTCGCGCCGACCCTGCGCGCCGCCTACCCACGGCATGCCGATGGCACCACCTGGCTGCCCTTTCGCCGCGTGTTCGCGGTGGCGCACAAACATTCCTGAGCTGGGCCAACAGACCAACGGCCCGTTACAACGCTTCTCAATCCTCGAAAGGCGACGGCAACCAACCGGCCCTGATCATATGAGAACCCCAGCCCGCTTCTGTGGTTGGGGGCTCCCCGGGGTGAAGGCCGAATCCGGACCCGATGCCTTCCTGATCGTGGGCTGGCTCACCGACGCCAGAGCCCCGGTCGAAATCCTCCACGGGCTACTGGGATTCGCCGAACACGACACGACTTGCACATCGGTGCCACTGACAGATCGTCAATCAGTAACCGGTGACGCGGCCCGCGCTCTGATCCGCGAAGCGCTTGCAACCCGGGACAGTAAACCTCCCCCGTGGCGACCAGGCGGCTAACAATCGGACAAATCGCCGAAAACCCGTACACCGGTTCGAATCACGATCACATTCACCACGACTGTGTCACGCTGAAACCGTCACCCCCGCGCACACCGGAGGATTCAGTCATGCTGTCGACACTCGCCCAGAACTTTGGAACCCTCGGCCGCGACATCCTGTCCATCGGGTCGGCCGCTTTGCAGTTCGCACAGGACCTCATCGCCTCCGGCGGGACCGGCCAGGGCGGCGGCGGTGCCTACCCGCCCGGCCAGTACCCGTTCAACTGAGGTAATGGAACCGCCCGCCGACTGTTCAGCGGCGGGCGGCCATCCATTCACGCACGGTGAGCAAGCGGCGGCGAGCGGAAGGTCGGCGCGGTAGCCCGGATTCACCGAACCAGAAGAGCCTTCGCGATTCGGACCCTCGGAGCTGGGCGAGTTGCTGTAGAAGGCATCTCACGCCTTCGCCCGTCGCGGCATCGCGGGCTTCGCCGACCGCGACCTCTTCCCGCCCGGATTCGCCTGATCGGCGAAGCCCCCGACATCCGCATGCGCGACCTTGCCGACCGCCGAGCCTTGCGCCTGGCTCTCACCGCTGCGGGCGAGAAGCAACGCCGGACAAACGCCGGCCGCATCAAACTGGTCGGGCTCCTGACCAAATTCCTCTCGCCACACCAGGAATGACCTGTGTTAAGTCTGGTGCTTCGGGAATTAAGCGACTCTCGAGTTGACTGGTGCGTACCGGTGTGGGAGCTTTCAGACGGCTGCCGTGGGCTCGATTTGCAGCATCACGGATTTTCAGAGGAGTAACGGGAAGTGCGTCCACGTCTATGGCGGGAAATGCCAAGGGACAGAACGGAGTCAGGGTCTGCGTCACCTGCTGACGCACAGCCGGTACCGAGGGTTGCATTCACCGGGATATTGCGCGCCCGGACAATTGGCGGGCAGCTTTCCCGAATCTTGGCGTTCGCTTTGATTTTGGTTCTTGTTCCCTTGGCAGCGACCACGCAGCGGGCGTATAAGGACTACCGCGAATCCGACGACACCCGGCAGGCGGTATCGCTGGCCCTGAACGTCCAGGATCTGACGGACCAGATCCAGCGGGAACTGGGACTGTCCAATGGTCTGCTGGGCGGTGACAACAGCTTGCAGCAGTCGCTGATCGCGCAGCGGCGCAGCGTCGACAATGCGCTCGGCGCGGTCAAGGGCGCGGCGTCGGGCGACGCGCCGGGCGCGGATCAGGTGCGAGCGGCGCTCAGTCAGCTGAATCTGTTGGCCAATACCCGCACTCAGATCGACACGCGCCGCGTCAGCCGACCGGTGGTCCTCCAGTTCTATGGCGAAGCCGTGAGCGCGCTCAACGGGTTGACCCTCGGCCTCGACCGGGCCAACGATGCCCGGCTCCAGCGCGGCTTGCAAGCGTTCTACGCCCTCGGCGCGGTCAAAGAACAGCTCGACAAGGAACGCGGCTTCCTCAACGGCGTCTTCGTGGCCGGACATTTCTCCGGGGGCGAGTACAGCCAGTTCATGGAGATCAGGGCGGCCAAACAATCTGCGCTGCAATCGTTCTCCCGCTTCGCCGACTCGAATCGGCAGGGCGATCTGGACGACGCCATGCGCGGCGACGACGCCACCCGGGCCGACCGGGACGAGAGCATCGCGCTCGCGTCCGGTGACGGGCCGCTGACCCGCCCGGTGGACCCGACGACCTGGTGGACGCGCCTGACCGGTGTCATCGATGCCCAGCGCGCCGTGCAGAAGGCCGTCGGCGACGACATCCGTTCGCGCGCCGACGAACTACGCGACGCGGCGCAGACCCAGCTCATCGTCTTCCTGGTCGGTGCAGCGATCGCCATCGCCGCCATGATCGCACTGGTGCTCGCGTCGGTTCGCGCCCTGGTGCGCCCGCTGGCCGCGCTGGCCGGAGAGGCGGACGAGGTGGCGTCACGGCGACTGCCGGAGGTCATCGACGCGTGGTCGCAGGACGTCGACAGCGCACCGGAAGCACCCAGGGCCGTGCTGACACCCGCCGGCGCGAGTACCGAAATCGCCGCCGTCGCGGGCGCATTGGATCGCGTGCAGACCACCGCTTTCGAACTCGCCTCGCAACAGGCACTGGGGCGGCGCAACACCATCGAGTCGATGGGCAGCCTGGCGCGCCGCAATCAGAAGCTGGTGCACCGGCAGCTCGCCCTGATCAGCCATTTCGAGCGCGAGGAGCTCGACCCGCAGGGCCTGGCCAATCTGTTCGAACTGGATCACCTGGCCACCCGCATGCGCCGCAATGCCGAAAGCCTGCTGGTGCTCGTCGGCGAGAACAGCCCGCGGCGGCTGACGCAGCCGATCTCGCTGGTCAATGTGATTCGCGCCGGCATGTCGGAGGTGGACGACTACCGCCGGGTGGTGCTGCGCCGGATCGAGGACGTGCTCATTGTGGGCACGGCGGCCAGCGAACTGTCCCACATGCTCGCCGAATTGCTCGAGAACGGCCTGACCTTCTCGCCACCCGATATGGATGTCGAGGTCTACGGCCGCCGGGCGGCACAGGGGTATCTGCTGGCCGTGGTCGACCACGGCGTCGGCATGTCGGCCGAGCAACTGGCCCAGTCCAATGCCAAGTTGCGTGGCGAACAGGACTTCATCGTCGCGCCGACCCGATATCTGGGGCACTACGTGGTGGGTCGGCTGGCCCAGCGCCTGGGCATCGAGATCGAGCTGACAACCTCGCCGGTCAGCGGCATCGTCGCGCGACTGACCCTGCCCGTGGAATTGCTTGCGGCGGAACAGGATCTGGTGCCGGAGACGGTGCGGGAGCCGACCACCAGCCTGGAGGTCGAACCGACCTGGGGCTCGGACCCGGGACCGGTGAGCGCGCCGACCCCGGAGCCGACGCGCGCCGCGATCCCGGCGGTGGCCGAGCCCGCCGCCCTTCCGGCGAGCCACGTGCCGGAGCGTGTCGCCCTTCCGGTGAGCCCGATGCCCGAGCCCGCCGCCGCACCGGAACCCGCCGCCCGACTCACCACCCGCAATGGTTTGGTCAAGCGCAACAAGGCCGCTCGCACCGCGGCCGCCGCGCCGCAGCCGCGTCCCGCGCCCGCGACCGCCGCGGGGCCGGAGCCGGAATCGACGACCGATCGGACCCCCGAGCAGACCCGTTCCATGCTGGCCGCCTTCCGGGCCGGCCACGAGCGCGGCGCGGAGATCTATTCGACGTCCTCCGGGCTCTTCCCGGTCACCGGCGAGATACCCTCTCGCACAGCAGATTCCGCTCCACTATCCCATCCGTGACTACCCGAGAGGAGATCCCCGTGACCGCCCAGCTGCCGAGCACCGATCCCCATACCTTCAGCTGGCTGCTGGCGAACTTCGTTCGCAATACCCCCGGGGTGCGCGATACCGTCGCGGTGTCGTCGGACGGATTGCTCATCGCCATGTCCGACGGGCTGGAACGGGTCGCGGCGGATCGTTTGGCCGCCATGGTATCCGGACTGACGAGCCTGGCCACGAGCGCCTCGCGCAGCTATGCCTTCGAGGGCCTCAAGCTGATCATGATCGAGATGAAGCGCGGCTTCCTGCTCGTCTCGGCCATGGGCAGCGGCAGTTGCCTCGGTGTGATCGCGGACGGCAACTGCGATGTCGGCCTGCTCGGCTACGAGATGTCGATCCTGGCCGAACGGGCCGGCTCGCTGCTGGATCCGGCGCTCATCACCGAGCTGCGAGAGACCCTGCGGCGATGAGAGATTCCGACTCAGTCCGCGCGGACCTCGACAACAGCGCGCACGACTTCGTCCGGCCCTTCGTCGTCACCGGAGGCCGCACCACCCCGGTGATCGACGGTCTGCGCATCGAAACCCTGGTGCACACGGCGCCGCACGCGTACTCCGCGCCCATCCAGCTCGAACAGCGCGAGGTGGTGCGGTTGTGCCAGCAACCGACCTCCATCGCCGAAATCGCTGCCGCACTGCATGTTCCGGTCGGCGTCGCCAAGGTGATCGTGAGCGATCTCGCCGCCGGCGGCTATCTGACGGTCCGTGAGGCGCCCGAGCTGTCCACCGCCGCCATCGAGAGGATCAGGGACCTTGTCCGCGCACTCTGACGTTCGCATCGCGCCACGCACGCCATCCTCGGTGAAGATCGTGATCAGCGGCGGATTCGGCGTCGGCAAGACGACTTTCATCGGGGCCATCTCGGAGATCGAGCCGCTGGCCACCGAGGCCGCCATGACCGAGGCCGCGATCGATGTCGACGATCCTGGTCACCGCGCGGACAAGACCCAGACCACGGTGGCGCTCGACTTCGGCCGCATCACGTTGGATCGGTCGCTGATCCTCTATCTGTTCGGCACCCCCGGCCAGGAGCGGTTCGTCTTCCTGTGGGACGACCTGGTGGACGGCGCGCTCGGCGCGGTGATCGTGGTCGACACCAGCCGGATCGACGACTGCTATCCGGTGCTGGACTACTTCGAGGAGACCGGGACGCCGTTCGTGGTCGTGGTCAACCGCTTCGACGGCGAACCGCGCTTCGACCTCGACGAGGTGCGCGAGGCACTCGAACTCGAGGACGACATCCCTGTGCTGGAATGCGATGCGCGCGAACGGGAATCGGTGAAGAACGTCCTGGTGGCCCTGCTCGAGCAGGTGCTGTACCACCGGCTCGCGGTGTAGAGGAGGCTCGGCTGATGTTCACCACGCGACCCACCCTGCAGGGCTCCTTCGGCATGGTGTCCTCCACCCACTGGCTGGCCTCGGCCACCGCCATGGCGGTGCTCGAGGACGACGGCAATGCCTTCGACGCCGCCGTCGCCGCGGCCTTCGTGCTGCACGTGGTGGAACCGCACCTCAACGGCCCCGCGGGCGAGGTGCCGATCATCCTCGCGCCCGCCGGGCGGAACCCGCGCGTGCTGTGCGGTCAGGGACCGGCACCGGACGGTGCGACGATCGACCACTACCGGGGCCTCGGCCTCGAATTGGTCCCGGGCACCGGGCCCTTGGCCGCCGCTGTGCCCGGCGCGTTCGACGCCTGGCTGCTGCTGCTGCGCGATCACGGGACCAAGCGGTTGGCGGAGGTGCTGTCCTACGCCATCGGCTATGCCGAGCGCGGGCACCCGGCGGTGGAGCGGATCGGCCAGACCGTGGCCGAGGTCCAGGGACTGTTCGAGACCGAGTGGACCAGTTCCGCGGCCGTGTATCTGAGCGACGGCAGGCCACCCGCACCGGGTGCGCTGCTGCGCAATCCGGCTCTGGCGCGGACCTGGCGGCGCGTGATCGCCGACGCCGAGGCGGCGAGCTCGGACCGGGACGCGCAGATCGAGGCGGCCCGACAGGTGTGGCGGACAGGTTTCATCGCCGAGGCGCTGGCCGCCGCGGCCGCGCAACCCACGATGGACACCTCCGGCGAACGGCACACCGGCACGCTCGGCCTCGAGGATCTGGCGAATTTTCAGGCCACGTACGAGGATCCGGCCACCTACGACTGGAACGGCTGGACCATCGCCAAGGCTGGACTGTGGAGTCAGGGACCGGTGTTCCTCCAGCAGCTCGCGCTGCTGTCCGAGCTGCCGGAGTACGGCACGCCCGAGTACTACCACGTGCTCATCGAGGGCTCGAAGCTCGCCATGGCCGATCGTGAGGCGTGGTACGGCGACAGCGCGACGGTCACACTCGAGCAGCTGCTGTCCCCGGAGTACAGCGAGCAGCGGCGGAAGCTGATCGCAGAGCGGTCGTCGGAGGAGCTGCGTCCCGGCAGCCCGGACGGTCTGACACCGCGGCTCAGCTCCTACGCGCAATCGAATTCTGCTGGGGCGGTACCGGTTCCGCTCGGCGCGGGCGAGCCGACGGTCGCGTCCAATGGCGGCACCCGGGGCGACACCTGTCACCTCGACGTGGTGGACCGCTGGGGCAATATGATCGCGGCGACGCCCAGCGGCGGCTGGCTGCAATCCAATCCCGTGGTGCCGGAACTGGGTTTCCCGCTCGGCACCCGGCTGCAGATGTCCTGGCTGGAGCCGGAGCTGCCGAATTCGCTTGCCCCCGGCTGTCGCCCGCGCACCACGCTGACCCCGTCGCTGGCGCTGCGCGACGGCGAGGCGGTCATGGCGTTCGGCACTCCCGGTGGCGATCAACAGGATCAGTGGAACCTGCATTTCTTCCTGGCGGTCGCGCTGGGCGAGCCGGTGCGCGGCAGCCTCGACCTGCAGGGCGCCATCGACGCGCCGAACTGGCATCAGGAGAGCTTCCCTGGCTCGTTCTATCCGCGCGTCATGAGTCCCGGTGTGACGGTGGTGGAATCGCGGATCGGCATCGAGGCGATCGCCGAGCTGGAGCGCCGGGGACACCGCATCACCGTCGGCGGCCCGTGGTCGGAGGGCCGGCTGTGCGCCGTGGCCCGCGATCCGGAGACAGGTGTGCTCGCCGCCGGGGCCAATCCCCGGGGCATGCAGGGATACGCCGCCGGACGATGAAACGAACAGCGTATGAACGGAATTGCGCGGCGGTTCTCCCGGTGCGAAATTCATGGGATGTCGAAGTAGGTTGTTGCGCATGCTCGTTCGCCTCTCCAGGCTTCTAGGGCTCGGCATGGTCGCCGTCGCGCTCGCGTCCTGCGCCCCGTTGCAGTACCCGGACCGCACCGCGACACACACCGATGATTTCGGCACCCCGGTGGGCGCGCAATCGGTGCGGGCGGGCGGAGATCTCGTGATGGGGCTGTCGGCCGAACCCGACCGCCTCGACCCGACCACCTCCAGCTCGCTCTACACCCGCTATGTCATGAGTTCGATCTGCGAAAAGCTCTACGACAACGACGCTTCCGGCAATCTGGTCCCGCAGCTGGCGACCGCCCTGCCGACGGTGTCCGCCGACGGGCTGACGGTCACCATCCCGGTGCGCACGGGCATCAAGTTCGCCGATGGCACGCCCTTCGACGCGGCCGCGGTGCAGACGAGTCTGCAGCGGCATCTCAGCTCGAAGACCTCGCAGCGGACCAGCGAGATGGGCCCGATCGCCGCCATCGAGGCGAATGGCGCGGCGCAGGTGGTGATCCACTACAGGAAGCCGTTCGCACCCATCACCGCGGCGCTGGCCGACCGGGCCGGGATGATCATGTCACCGGCCGAGCTGACCAAGGCGGGCAATGACTTCGGGGATCACCCGGTGTGCGTCGGTCCGTTCAAGTTCGTCGAGCGGGTGCCGCAGACCTCCATCGTGGTGGAGCGTGATCCGCTGTATTACGACGCCGAGCACGTGCACCTGGACAAGATCACCTATCGCATCATGACCGACGGCAATATTCGCGCGGCCAACCTGCGGTCCGGCGACATCCAGGTCGCCGACACCATCAGCCCGCAGGATGTCGACGCGCTGCAGCAGGATTCGAGCCTGCGCCTGTTACAGGCGCGCGGGCTCAACTTCCGGGGCTTCTATGTGAACATCGGAAACGTGGACGGCGTGGGCAAGCCCGCCAGGCAGATCGATACGCCGCTGGCGAAGGATGCCCGGGTCCGCGAGGCGCTGTCGCTGAGCATCGATCGAAATACGTTGGTCGACACCGTGTTCGACAACTGGTACGAACCGACGTGCTCACCGATCGTGCCGCAGACCACCTTTGCCACGCCCGCCGGAACAGCCTGTCCCGCTTACGATCCCCAGCGAGCGCGGCAGCTGCTCGCCGAGGCCGGGGTGCAGATCCCGTACCGGGTGCGGTTGCAGGTGCAGAACAGTCAGGACCAGCTCCGGTATGTGCAGGCACTGCAGGCCAGTGTCGCGGCGGGCGGGTTCGAACTCGATATCCAGCCGATCGAGTACGCGACGCTGCTGGACGTGCAGAAGCGCGGCACCTTCGAGGCCTTGTTCCTGGGCTGGTCGGGCCGTATCGACCCGGACGCCAACATCTCCCGGTTCCTGATGACCGGATCCACCGGCAACTACCCCGGGTACAGTTCGCCCGCGCTCGACGATGTACTCGGGCAGGCCGCCCGGATCACCGACACCGCGCGCCGCGCGGAGCTGTACGGACAAGCGGTGCAGATCATTCAGAAGGACAATCCGTATCTCTACACCTACCGTGAACGGCTGCTGACGGTGCATTCCACCAAGGTGACCGGCATCGAGCAGTACCCGGACGGCGTTGTGCGGGTGGGCAAGGCCGCGTTCCTCACGGACAAGGGCTGAGCGACCATGCGCATTCGCTTGCTCCGAGTCCTCGCACTCGGTGTCGTCTCCCTCGCGGTCGCCTCGTGCTCGCAGACCCGGGCGCCCGTCGCCATCGCCACGCACGCCGACGATTACGGCACACCGGTCGGCGACCAGAAGGTGCAGCAGGGCGGCGATCTGGTGATGGGGCTGTCGAACGACCCGGACCGCCTCGACCCGACCACCTCCAGCTCGCTCTACACCCGCTATGTCATGAGCACGATCTGCGAAAAGCTCTACGACAACGACGCTTCCGGCAACCTGGTGCCGCAGCTGGCCACGGAGCTGCCGCGCTTCTCCGAGGACGGCCTGACGGTCACCATTCCGGTCCGCACCGGGGTCACCTTCGCCGACGGCACGCCGTTCAACGCGGCCGCGGTGCAGACCAGCCTGCGGCGGCACCTGGGTATGGAGGGGTCGCAGCGCAGCGGCGAACTGGGCCCGATCGCCGAGGTCGAGACGGACGGCCCGGCCCAGGTGCTGATCCGCTACCGCACGCCCTTCGCACCGATCACCGCGGCGCTCGCCGACCGCGCCGGAATGATCATGTCGCCGACCGCGCTCAAGGAGGAGGGCAGCGATTTCGGCGACCATCCGGTGTGCGTCGGCCCGTTCAAGTTCGCGCAGCGGACACCACAGACCTCCATCGTGGTCGAGCGCGATCCGTTGTACTACGACGCCCAGAACGTGCACTTCGACACCATCACCTACCGCATCATGGCCGACCCGAAGGCCCGCACGGCCGCCATGCATACGGGTGCGATCCAGGTCGCGGACACCATGTCGCCCCAGGACGCGGATGCGCTGAGCACGGATCCGCGCCTGCACCTGCTGGTTTCGGGTTCGTTCGGCTACCAGGGCTTCTACCTGAACCTCGGCAATGTGGACGGGGCGGGCAAGCCGGCGAAACAGATCGATACGCCGCTCGCCAGGGATCCCCGTATCCGCCTGGCACTCTCGCTGAGCATCGATCGACAGGCGTTGGTGGACAAGGCCTTCAAGGGCTGGTACGAGTCGGCCTGTACGGCCATCGCGCCGCTCACCTCCTACGCGACCCGGGCCGCGACGGCCTGCCCGGTCTTCGATCCGGAGCGCTCACGCCGCCTGCTCGCCGAGGCGGGGGTGCAGACGCCCTATCCGATCACCATGCAGGTCATGAATGTCGCCGACCAGCTCGAGTACGCGCAGGTGCTGCGGGCCGGGGTCGCCGCGGGCGGATTCGATCTGCGAATCGTGCCGACCGAGTACTCGGCCATGCTGGACGCGCAGAAGCGCGGCACCTACGAGGCGCTGCTGCTGGGCTGGTCGGGGCGGTTGGATCCGGACGGCAATATCGCCCGCTTCCTCGTCACCGGGTCCAGCGGTAATTACACCGGATACAGTTCCTCCGCGCTGGACGACGTGCTGTCCTGGGCCGCGCACACCACCAGCCCGGCGCGTCGCGGGGCCCTCTACGAGCAGGCGGTCGCGACCATTGAGCGGGACAACCCGTACATCTACACCTATCGGCTGCGCAACCTGACCGTGCACTCGACCCGGGTGACCGGGATCGAGGTGTACGCCGACGGCGCGGTGCGGCTCGGCAAGGCGGCGTTCGTCTCGGAACGGAACAGCTGAGAATCCATGTTGCGGTACATCTTCCATCGAGTATGGCAGTCCGCGGTGACGCTGCTGCTGGTCTCGTTCGTCGTGTTCGCCGGGGTGCGGGCGCTGCCCGGCGATCCCGCCATCGCGATGGCCGGTGAGCAGGCGGACCCGGCCACCATCGCCGCGGTGCGGGCCGATCTGGGGCTGGATCGGTCACTGCCGGTGCAGTATCTGGATTTCGCCGGGAACGCGTTGAGTGGTGACTTCGGCCGGTCCATTCGGACCGGAATGCCTGTGCGCCATATGATTCGGGTGACGTTGCCGGTCACCCTGGAATTGGCGGTGTACGCCATGCTCATCGCGGTGCTGGCCGGGGTGATCGGCGGTGTGATCGCGGCGGTGTATCGCGGGCGCTGGCCGGAATGGGTCGTCAACGGCTTCTCGCTGGTCGGGTTGTCGGTGCCGACCTTCTGGCTGGGCATCCTCGCCGTGCTCTACCTATCGGTGGGGCTGGGGATGTTCCCGGCGTCGGGATATGTGTCGCCGTTCGATCATCCGTTGCGCGGTCTCTACTTCCTGACCCTGCCCGCGCTGATTCTGGGCGTGACGCACGCGGCCGTGGTGCAGCGGCAGACGCGCTCCTCGATGGTGGAGACGATGACCGCCGACTTCGTGCGGACGGCCCGGGCGAAGGGGCTCGGACCCCGCACGGTGATCGTGCGCTACGGGCTGCGCAACAGTCTGATCGTGGTGACCACGGTCATCGGACTCCAGCTCGGGCTGCTCATCGCGGGCACGGTGGTCACCGAGCGCATCTTCAGCCTGCCCGGCATCGGGAAGCTGACACTGGATTCGGTGTTCGCGCGGGACTATCCGGTGATTCAAGCGGTCGTGATGGTGATCGCCGCGTCCTACATCGTGATCAATCTGCTGGTCGACGTACTGTACACGGTGATCGACCCGCGCGTGCGAGTGTCCGGGAGGGCGCAGTGACTGTGTCGGAGAGCACGGCGTCCGGGGCGGAGGACATCAACGGGGTCGGCGTGAAGGCGACCGCTGAATCGGCTGTGGCCGTGGCCGATTCGCCCATCGTGCCCCCGCCGCCCGCATCGAGGCGCGGTCGCGTGCTGCGCGAGTTGCGGCGCAATCCGCTGGGCATGGTCGGCGCGGCGCTGCTGCTGATCGTGATCCTGGTCGGCGTGTTCGCGCCGGTGCTGGCTCCCTATTCGCCCGCCGAGGTGCATTTCCCGACGCCGTTCCAGAAGCCGGGGACGGTCGGATTCGTCTTGGGCACAGACGATCTGGGACGCGATGTCCTCTCGCGGGTACTGTACGGCACTCGCGCCTCGCTCGAGGTGGGCGCGCTGTCGGTACTGTGCGCGGTGGCCATCGGGGTGCCGATGGGTCTGCTGGCCGGGTATTGGCGGTGGCTGGACGCGGTGCTGGCCCGGATCGCGGACGCGGTGCTGGCCTTTCCGTTCGTCATGCTCGCCGTCGGGCTGACCGCCATCTACGGTGGCGGCCTCACCCAGGCCGCCATCGCCCTCGGCGTCGCGCAGGTGCCGGTCATGATGCGGGTGGTGCGCGCGGAAGTGTTGCGGCTCAAGGAAACCGACTTCGTCCTCGCGGCGCGCGCCATGCACGTCCGGTCCTGGCGCATACTCGGCGAGCACATTCTGCCGAACTCTCTGGCCCCGATCATCGTGCAGGCCACCGTGATCATGCCGACCGCCGTACTCGGCGAGGCGATCCTTTCGTTCCTCGGGCTCGGCATCAAACCGCCCGAACCCAGCCTGGGCATCATGCTCTCGGACGCGCAGCAGTATCTGATGCGCACCCCGTGGCCGGGCATCTTCCCGGGCGTGACGCTGCTGCTGATCTGCCTGGGATTCAACCTTTTCGGCGATGCGCTGCGTGATGCGCTCGATCCGAAGACGAGCCGCTGAGGGGGCCGCGATGAGCGAATCACTGCTGGAGATCAGCGATCTGCGGGTGGACTTCGGCAACGTGAAGGCGGTGGATGGGGTCGATCTGACGGTCGCGCCCGGCGAGCGCGTCGCCGTGGTGGGCGCGTCCGGATCCGGGAAATCCTCGCTCGCACACGCGATCATCGGCCTGCTGCCCGGCTCCGGCCGGGTGCGCGACGGGAGTATCCGCTGGCGCGGCACGGACATCACTCGCGCCGACGAGATGCACATGCGCGGGATCCGCGGCAAGGAAATCGGTTTGGTGCCACAGGATCCGATGTCGAACCTGAATCCGGTGTCGCGGGTGGGACGACAAGTGTCGGAAACCCTGGTGGCGCACGGCCTCTACGCCGGTCGAGCGGCCGCCGACCGTGCGATCGAACTGCTCGGCGAGGCGGGCCTGCCCGAGCCCGCGCGCCGCGCCCGGCAGTACCCCCACGAACTCTCCGGCGGCCAGCGGCAGCGCGCCCTGATCGCCATCGGCCTGTCCTGCCGCCCCGGCCTGCTCATCGCCGACGAGCCCACCTCCGCCCTCGATGTCAGCGTGCAACGCCGAATCCTCGACCATTTGGACGAACTCACCAGGGAATTGGGCACCGCACTACTGCTGGTCACCCACGACCTGGCGCTGGCGGCCGAGCGGGCGGAGCGCGTCCTGGTGATGTCCGAAGGCCGGATCGTCGAGTCGGGCCCGGCCGACGAGGTGCTGATCGATCCGCGGGAGGACTACACCCGCCGGCTCGTGGCGGCAGCTCCGGCGCGAATGTCACCCGCGAAGAGCGCCGACAGCAAGATCGCCGAAGTGAATGAGCCTCCGGTTCTGGAGGTTTCGAATCTCACCAAGGAGTTCCGAATCCGCGGTCGCCGCGGCGCAGTCCGCGCCGTCGACGATGTCTCCTTCACCATCGCCCGCGGGCGCACCACCGCCATCGTCGGCGAATCGGGCTCGGGCAAAACCACCACCGCCCGCATGATCCTGGGCCTGCTCCCCGCCACCTCCGGCACCGTGCGGCTCGACGGCGACGAGGTAGTCACCCTGCGCGGCGCGCGATTGCGGGCGGCGAGGCAGGCAATGCAGCCGGTCTTCCAGGACCCGTACTCGTCACTGGACCCGATGTGGACGGTCGAACGCCTCATCGCGGAACCCTTGCGCGCCATCGCCACCGGGGACCGCGCCACCCGCAGTGCCCGCGTCACCGAACTCCTCGACCAGGTAGCCCTCCCCGCCACCCTCGCCGACCGCTACCCCCACGAGCTCTCCGGCGGCCAACGCCAACGCGTAGCCATCGCCCGAGCCCTGGCCATCGAGCCCCGCCTGATGATCCTGGACGAACCCGTCTCAGCCCTCGACGTCCTCGTCCAGAACCAAATCCTCACCCTCCTGGCCGATCTTCAGTCCAATCTGAACCTCAGCTACCTGTTCATCACCCATGACCTGGCCGTCGTCCGCGCGCTTGCCCACGACGTGGTGGTCATGCGCGAGGGCCGAATCATGGAACAGGGCCCCACCGACCGAATCCTCCACTCCCCCAGCGACCCCTACACCCGCGACCTGCTGGCCGCCGTCCCCGGCGCCACCCCTCCCCCACCCGCCGAGGCCGCGGCCGACAGTGAATCGTCACCCCTCCCAGAACGGTCCGGCCAGCCCCACTGATTGGAAATACTCCGCCGCCTGTGCCGGATGCCGTCGCACGTATCCGGCGTCGAGATCTTTTGGCTCTCTATCTTTCGGACCTAAGTCGAGAGCTGCGACAGAAAATCCCGACCCCGCTCCGGCTGGCCGACAAGCTCCGAAGTCTCGCGAATCCGACCAAGCATGCAGTAGCCCGCGTCGTCGGCGAGCCACACGATCTGCGGCGGGCTCTCCGGCAGGCGCAGTCGGGCGGAGTCGAGATCGCGGGGGTCGGGCCGGCGCAGGCGGGCGGTGCGGCCACCGGGCTCCAGGGGCGGGATGGGCGGCCGCGGTGGCAGGTCCGGCAACCGAACCGGTTGCGGCACAGTGATATCCGACCAGGTGATCACGGTCTGTCGTTCGGCGCGGAAGAGGAGGCCGCCGCGAATCCAGTGGGAGGCCAGGATCCGCCCGGACAGCGCGACCTCGAGCACGGTGAAGCGGCCGCCGTAGGGTTCCGGTGCGGCTTCGGATACGGCGTGGAAACCGCAGCTGCAGTCCTCGTCCGGCACCGCGTGACTCCGACCGCGCCGGCATTCGGCGATCGCGTCGCGCGGGTAGGGCGCCCCGCCGGTCGCCGGAATGAAACGATCCCCGTCGATGTGCCGGGCCACCTTGCGGGCCATGACCACCCAGACACCGTCGTCGGTCCGGCGCAGGCTGGGCCGGACCACCTCGGGGGCGTGAGGCCGCTCCCGCGTCCCGGCTTCGAAGGATCCGATCAGTCCATAGCCTTCGCACATGTGCGTTCCTTGCTCGGGGATGTCCTTCCTACCGAGCGTACGCCCGCACCTCTACGCCGCTACCGCAATTATCCTGCGGCACAGTCCGATTCAGGCCAGCTGTTCGATCTTGGCGGCGAGTTCCGCGCCGGTCATGGGCTCGCGCGCGATGACGGCGATGGTGTCGTCGCCCGCGATGGTGCCGACCACCTCCGGCAGGGCGGCGCGGTCGAGGGCGCTGGCCAGGAAGTGCGCGGCGCCCGGCGGGGTGCGCAGGACGGCGATATTGCCGCTGGCGTCGGTGGAGACCAGCAGGTCGCCGAGCAGTTTCGAGAGCCGCTCGGTGCCGCCGGTCACGCCGCGGACAGGGCTGCCGTCCTCGGGAACCACGTACACGCCGGCGCCGCCGTCGGCCGCGCGCAGCTTGACCGCGCCGAGTTCGTCGAGGTCGCGGGACAGTGTCGCCTGGGTGGTCTCGATGCCCTCGGACGAGAGCAGCACGGCCAGTTCCGACTGGCTGCGCACCTCGTGCTGGGAGAGGATGGCGACGATCCGGGCCTGCCGGCCGGCGCGGGTGCGGGCAATGGCCGCACCCGACTTGCCGGACACCGGTGCGGCCGTGCGACGTTCGCCGCTGCTCACCTCTCGCCTCGCTGGTATCGCTCCAGCAGCCACACCAGCAGCGCCTTCTGCGCGTGCAGGCGGTTCTCGGCCTCATCCCAGACCGCGCTGTGCGGGCCGTCGATGACCTCGTCGGTGATCTCCTCACCGCGGTGCGCCGGAAGGCAGTGCAGCACCGTCACATCCGCGGCCGCGCGGGCCAGCAGCCCGGCATTGACCTGGAAGGGACGGAACGGGGCGACGCGGTCGCGGCCGTCGTTCTCCTGGCCCATGGAGGTCCAGGCGTCGGTGACCAGCGCGTCCGCGCCCTCGGCCGCGGCCTGCGGGTCATCGGTGATGGTGATGGTCGCGCCGGTCTCGGCGGCGCGCTTCTGGGCGGCGTCGACGATCCAGCCGAACGGCTCGAAACCCTCGGGGGCGGTGATCGTCACGTTCATGCCGGCGGTGACGCCGCCGAGCATGAGCGAGTGCGCCATATTGTTCGCGCCGTCGCCGAGATAGGTGAGGTTGCGGCCGCTCAGGTCGGAGCCCTTGCGCTCCTTCAGCGTCTGCAGATCCGCCAGCACCTGGCAGGGGTGGAACTCGTTGGACAGCGCGTTGACCACGGGAACCGTTGCGGCACCGGCCATCTCGTCCAGACGCGCCTGCTCGAAGGTGCGCCAGACGATGGCGTCCACATACCGCGACAGCACCCGGCCGGTGTCGGCGAGGGTCTCCTCGCGTCCCAGCTGGGTGTCGCGGCCGTCGACCACGACGGCGTGCCCGCCGAGCTGGGCGATGCCCATCTCGAAGGAGAACCGGGTCCGGGTGGAGTTCTTCTCGAACATGACCGCGACGCCGCGCGGGCCCTCCAGCGGCCGCCGCGACTGCGGTGCGGCCTTCAATTCCGCTGCCAGCGCGAGGATCTCGGCCTGCTCGGCGGGGGTGACGTCATCGTCACGCAGGAAATGCCGGATGGTCACTTGGTCTCCTTCTGGGCCTGGGCGGCATCGAGGATGCCGGGCAGGTCGGACAGGAAGTTCTCCGCCTGGGTCTCGGTGAGCACCAGGGGCGGAGCGAGGCGAATCACGTTGGGCTTGGCCGGATTCAGCAGGTACCCGGCCTCCCGGGCGGCCAACTCCACGTCCGTGGAGGCATCGGCGGTCAGCTGGATACCGATGAGCAGGCCCGCACCCCGCACGTGGTCGACCAGCGGGTGGCCGAGGGTCTCGATCCCGTCGACGAGGATCTTGCCCACCGTCTCCACGTGCGAGAGCAGGCCGTCTTCGTCGATGGTCCGCAGCACGGCCAGCGCCGCCGCCGCGCACACCGGATTGCCGCCGAAGGTGGTGCCGTGCATGCCCGGCTGCAGCAGCTCCGCGGCCGGGCCCTGGGCCAGCACGGCGCCGATGGGCAGGCCGCCGCCGAGGCCCTTGGCCAGGGTGATGACATCGGGCACGATGCCCGCGGCCTGGTGCGCGTAGAACGCGCCGGTGCGGCCGATTCCGGTCTGAACCTCGTCCAGGATCAGCAGCGCGCCTTGCTCTTTGGTGATGGCGCGGGCCTTGGCCAGGTAGTCGGCCGGGGGCACCACGACGCCGCTCTCCCCCATGATGGGTTCCAGGAACACCGCGGCCGTGTCCTTGTCGACGGCGGCGGCCAGGGCCAGCGCGTCACCGTAGGGCACGTGGATCACGCCGGGCGGCATGGGCTCGAACGGTTCCCGCTTCGAGGGCTGACCGGTCAGCGCGAGCGCGCCCATGGTGCGGCCGTGGAAGGCCTCCTCGCAGGCGATGATCTTCCTGCGCCCGGTCAGCCGCGCCATCTTGAAGGCGGCCTCGTTGGCCTCGGTGCCGGAGTTGCAGAAGAACGCCTTCCCGTGCCCGTCGCCGAAGTGCGCGAGCAGCCGCTCGGCCAGCTCGATGACCGGTTCGGTGGCATACAGGTTCGAGACGTGGCCCAGCGTGCCGAGCTGCTGGGTGACCGCGGACAGGATGGCCGGGTGCGCGTGGCCGAGGCTGTTGACCGCGATGCCGCCCAGGAAGTCGAGGTAGCGCTTGCCGTCGGCGTCGTAGACGACCACGCCGGCGCCGCGGACCAGCGCCACCTTGGGGGTGCCGTAGTTGTTCATCAGCGCGGTGTTCCACCGCTGCTGGATGTCGGCTGTGCTCATGAGATCTCCTGTGCGGGGGTGACCATCGTGCCGATGCCTTCCCCGGTGAACAGTTCCAGCAGGACCGAGTGGGCGACACGTCCGTCGATCACGTGCGCGGTGGGAACGCCGCCCTCGACGGCACGCAGGCAGGCTTCCATCTTGGGCACCATGCCCTCGTCCAGCGACGGCAGCAACTTGGCCAACTCATCGGTGTCGATGCGGCTGGTCAGCGAGGACCGGTCGGGCCAATTCGTGTACAGGCCCTCGACATCGGTGAGGATGACCAGCTTCTCCGCGCCGATGCCCTGGGCCAGCGCGGCAGCGGCGGTGTCGGCATTGATGTTATGCACCACGCCGTCGGCGTCCGGGGCGATGGTGGAGACCACCGGAATCCGGCCCGCCGCAATGAGATCCAGCACGGCCTCCGGCTTCACCTCGGTGACGTCGCCGACCAGGCCGATATCGGTGGCCTCACCGTCGACCTGCACGGTGCGGCGGGTGGCGGTGAACAGCCGGGCGTCCTCGCCGGAGATGCCGACCGCGTACGGGCCGTGGGCGTTGATGAGCCCCACCAGTTCCCGGCCGACCTGACCGAACAGCACCATGCGCACGACGTCCATGACCTCGGGCGTGGTGACGCGGAAGCCGCCGCGGAATTCGCCCGTCATGCCGAGCTTCTTCAGCATGGCGCTGATCTGCGGCCCGCCGCCGTGCACCACCACCGGGTGTACGCCGACGGTGCGCAGGAACGCCATGTCGGCCGCGAAGGCCCGCTTCAGCTCGTCGTCGATCATGGCGTTGCCGCCGTACTTCACGACCACGATCTTGTCGCGGAACTTCTGCAGCCACGGCAGCGCGTCGGCGAGGACGTGCGCCTTGTCGAGGGCCGAAAGCTGTTTCACCACATCGCTCATGAGCTGTAGGCCGAGTTCTCTTCGACATAACCGTGCGAGAGGTCGGTGGTGCGGACGGTGGCCTCGCCGTCGCCGAGACCCAGCTCCACGAGCACCTGGATGTCGGGGCCGGACAGATCGACCTCGCGGGCGCCCGGCGCGCCCGCGCCGTCGATGCACACCGGAGATCCGTTGAACGACACCGAGACCCGATTCGGATCCAGTTCGATGGGCGCGATGCCGATGGACGCCAGCACCCGGCCCCAGTTCGGGTCGGAGCCGAAGAAGGCGGTCTTGACCAGGCTGTCGCGGGCCAGCGCCCGCGCGCCGATGAGCGCTTCCTCTTCACTGACAGCGCCCTGCACGGTGATGTGCACGCGCTTGGTGACGCCCTCGGCATCCGACATGAGCTGCTCGGCCAGGTCGTCGCAGACCGCGAGCACGGCCGCGTTCAGATCCGCCTGGCCGGGGGTGACGCCCGAGGCGCCGTTGGCCAGCAGCAGCACGGTGTCGTTGGTGGAGCAGGAGCCGTCCACGTCGAGCCGGTCGAAGGTGTACTCGGTGGCATTGCGCAGCGCCTCGTCCAGCTGCTGCGGGGTGGCGACCACATCGGTGGTGAGCACCACGAGCATGGTGGCCAGCGACGGCGCGAGCATGCCCGCGCCCTTGGCCATGCCGCCCACATTCCACTTGTCCTGGTGGTGGAAGGCGGTTTCCTTCGGCACGGTATCGGTGGTCATGATGGCCCGCGCGGCCTCGGCGCCGCCGGACAGGCCGCCGCCCATCTCGTGCACGATCTCGGTGACGGCCGGGATGAGCTTGTCCATGGGCAGCCGGTCGCCGATCAAACCGGTGGAGCAGACCGCGATCTCGCCCGCACCGGTCTCGGTTCCCCAGTTGCTCAACGCCTTCGCCAGTTCCTCGGCGGTGGCGTGGGTGTCCTGGAAGCCGCCCGGGCCGGTGCACGCGTTGGCGCCACCGGAATTCAGGATGACCGCGCGCAGCCGGCCGCCGGTCAGCACCTGCTGCGACCACAGCACCGGCGCGGCCTTGACCTTGTTGCGGGTGAACACGCCCGCGGCCGAGTACTCCGGGCCCTCGTTGAACACCAGCGCCAGGTCCGGCTTGCCGCTCTTCTTGATGCCGGCGGCGATGCCCGCGGCCCGGAAGCCCAGCGGTGCGGTGACGCCCTGGGTCCGCACCAGCTTGCCGTTGTCGATCGTCACGGTGCCACTCCTACGGTGGAAAGTCCTGCGGTCTCGTCGATTCCGAGAGCCAGATTCATCGATTGCACCGCGGCGCCCGCGGTGCCCTTGGTCAGGTTGTCGATCGCGCCGATGACCACCAGCAGCCCGGCGTCGGTGTCGACGGTGACCTGGAGGGTGACGGCATTGGAGCCGAGCACCGAACCGGTCTGCGGCAGTACACCTTCCGGCAGCAGGTGCACGAAAGGCTCATCGGCGTAGGCCTTCTCGTAGACAGCGCGGGCGGTGGCGGCGTCCACGGTGGTGGGGGCGGTGCAGGTGGCCAGGATGCCGCGCGGCAGCGGGGCCAGCACCGGGGTGAACGACACACTCACGTCGGCGCCGGATCCGGTGGCGGCCTTCAGGTTCTGCGCGATCTCGGGGGTGTGCCGGTGCGCACCCGCGATGCCGTAGGCCCGCAGCGAGCCCATCACCTCCGAGCCCAGCAGGCCCACATCGAGTTTGCGGCCCGCGCCCGACGTGCCGCTCACCGCAACCACATTCACGCGCGGTTCGATGATTCCGGCCGCGACGGCCGGGGCCAGCGCCAGGCTCGACACGGTCGGGTAGCAGCCGGGGACGGCGATCCGGGTGGCGCCGCGCAGCTTCTCGCGCCCGCCGGGCAACTCGGGCAACCCGTAGGGCCAGCTGCCGGCGTGCGGGGTGCCGTAATACTTCTCCCACGCCGCCGCGTCGGTGAGCCGGAAGTCGGCGCCGCAGTCGATGATGATCGTGGATTCCGGCAACGCAGTGGCGATCGCCGCGGACTGCCCGTGCGGCAGGCCGAGGAAGACCACATCGTGGCCGGAGAGCTCCTCGACGGTGGTGGGCGCGAGCACCCGATCGGCCAGCGGCAGCAGATGCGGCTGCAGCTCACCCAGGGTGGTACCGGCATTGGACCCCGCGGTCAGCGCCCCGATCTCGAGGCGCCCGCTTCGGTAGGCTGGATGGCCGAGCAGCAGGCGCAGGACTTCACCGCCCGCGTACCCGCTCGCACCAGCTACCGCGACCCGTAGGGGCCCGTTCGAGGTATCCACCATGTGATGATTATGCACGACCGTGCAAGCTCATTCACAACTGGGCGGAAATCTGACAGAGAGCGCCGCTTACGGCACACTCGACAGCGCCATGTACGACGACGCCACCCAACCGCTGCCGGTCGTCGGCCCCCAGCCGGGCCGCACCCGCCGGGCACCGGAGACGCCAAACCCGACTCCCCGCCGTTCGCGGCGTGCCGAGGCGGACTCCACCAGCCGGCGCGCGGACAAGCGGCGCGCCGATGGCAAGCGCGATCGCAGCGGCGGCAAGCCGGAGCGCACCGCTGCCCAGCGCGAGCGCGACAAACGCCTGCGCCTCGCCGGACGCGGCATCACGGCCCTGGTGGCCGCGGGTGTGATCGGTGTAACAGGTCTGGTCTGGTACGGCCGCAACGACTTCGATTCCGGCTTCGTCCGCTCGGGCGCGATCGCGCCGGAGGACGTCAACCTCGACGGCGACATCAATATGCTGCTGATCGGCCTGGACACCCGGAAAGACCTGAACGGCAACGATCTACCCAAGGAGATCCTGGACCAGCTACACGCCGGTGACGGCTCGGAGGGCGGCTACAACGCCAATTCGCTGATCCTGGTGCACATTCCGAAGGATCTGAAGCACATCATCGCGTTCTCCATCCCGCGCGACGACTACGTTCCGGTACAGGGCATTCCGGGCTACGACCACGCCAAGATCAAGGAGTCCTACGGGCTCAAGAAGTACACGGTCGAGGAGAAGCTCAAGGCGAAGGGCGTGCCCGACGGGCCCGATCTGGAGCGTCAGGGCCGGGAAGCGGGCCGCGCCAGCATCGTTCAGACTGTGAAAGCGCTCACAGGCGTACCCATCAACCGGTTCGCGGAGATCTCCCTGGCCGGCTTCTACGACCTCGCGACCGCGCTCGGCGGCGTCGACGTGTGCCTCAATCACGCCGTGGACGACAGTTACTACTCCGGCGCGCAGTTCCCCGCCGGTCCCCAGCACCTGGACGGCTCGGACGCGCTGGCGTTCGTGCGGCAGCGGCACGGGCTGGAGAACGGCGACCTCGACCGCACCCACCGGCAGCAGGCGTTCCTGACCTCGGTGGCCAATTCCATGAAGAGCTCGGGCACGCTGGCCAACCCGGGCCGGCTCAAGGCGCTGATGGATGTGGCGCACAAGGACGTGGTGCTGTCGGATGGCTGGAGCCTCACCGATTTCGCCACCACACTGGGCCGCGCGGAGAACCCGACGGTGGAGTTCCGCACGCTGCCGGTGCTGCGCTACGACACGGTCGACGGCCAGGACGTGAACGTCATCGATCCGGTGGCCATCAAGAAGACGGTGCGCGAGGCGTTCGGCGTCTCCACCCCGGCCGCGCCGAGCGCCCCCGCCACCACGCCCACCTCGACGCTGGACGTGGTCAATGCCAGCGGCACGCCCGGCCAGGCCGCCAACGTGTCGAAGTTGCTGACCGCCAAGGGATTCCCGGCCGGTGACGTGGCCAACGCCACCTCCGCCGACGGCACCACCTCGACCGTCTACTACGGCACCGGCGCGGACACCGACGCCAAGCAGTTGTCGGAGATGTTCGGTGGCATCCCGGTGAGCCCGTCCACCGAGGTGTCCAGCGGGCACGTGAAGCTGGTCGTCGGCGCCGACCTCGAGATTCCGGCGTCGCTGGACCCGACCGCCGCCACCACCAGCCCGACCACCACCGCGGGCGGCTCCTCGACCA
Organism: Nocardia sp. NPDC101769; assembly: GCF_044766925.1. Taxonomy (NCBI): domain Bacteria; kingdom Bacillati; phylum Actinomycetota; class Actinomycetes; order Mycobacteriales; family Nocardiaceae; genus Nocardia; species Nocardia sp. NPDC101769. The sequence continues at coordinate 75,842 of NZ_JBIWMX010000013.1, forward strand.
GCGCCGCGGCCACCGACACCACCACGGACGCACCCGATTCCGGCAAGCCCGTCACCACCCAGATCGGTTCGAAGATCCCCTGCGTGAACTGATCCACCCGCGGCCGGTCGCTGAAATCCCCAGTCACACAACGGTTCAGCGGCCGCCGAGTACCCGGGTCACCGTTCCAGGGCGCGGGTCCGTTCGGCGGTCCCCAGCTTGTCCGGGTTGCGGATGGCGTACAGCCCGGTGATGCGGTCGCCGGAGCTCTCGATCAGCTCGACGGTGTCGAGGCGTCCGTCGGCGGTGCGCAGCAGCAGGGCCGGCAGCGCGTTGTAGGTGCCGACCTCGACGGTCATGTCCGCCATGGCTTTCCGGCTCAGCCCGATCAGATAGTGGGCGACACGTTCCGCGCCGACCACCGGGCGGCGCGCCGCGCTCACCTTGCCGCCGCCATCGGCGATCTGGACGACATCGGGGGCCAGCACATCCATGAGGGTCTGCAGGTCACCGGTTTGCGTGGCCCGCAGGAACCGGTCGATCACCTCGCGGCTGGTCTTGGAGTCGGGTTCGAAGCGCTTGCGCCGGGACCGCACGTGCGCGCGGGCCCGATGCGCGATCTGGCGCACGGTGGCATCGGATTTGCCGACCATGCCGGCGATATCGGCGAAGCTGTGGCCGAACACCTCCGACAGCACGAACACCGCGCGTTCGGTGGGCCCGAGGGTCTCGAGCACCAGCAGCATGGCCATCGACACCGATTCGGCCAGCAGCACATCGTGACTGGCGTCGGATTCGGTGCGAATGGGCTCGGGCAGCCAGCTGCCGACGTAGTCCTCACGGCGGCGGCGCACGGTCCGCAGGTGGTTGAGCGCCTGCCGGGTGACGATGGTGGTGAGATAGGCGCGCGGATGCTCGATCCGCGCCGGATCGGTCTCGCGCCAGCGAAGATAGCTGTCCTGCAACACATCCTCGGCGTCGGCGGCGCTGCCGAGCAGCTCGTAGGCGATGGTGAACAGCAGCGGCCGCAGCCGATCGAACGCGTCCACCCCGCTCATCGGTCCGGTGTCAGCGCCGATGCTCATATCCGAAGCCTAATCACGAGCCGGGCGAACAGGCGACAATCCTTCAGGAGCCACTACGTCAACTCACTGGACAACATGTACATTGAGCCGCGTACGACCGCCGACCCGAAGGGACATCCAATGCCCGGCACCGATTCCGGCCCGCTGACCCTGGCGGGTCGCTTCAACTACTACTCCAGCACCCATCTCGGCGCGGTAGCCCGCTTCTACGCCCGCCTGCACCGCCGCCTCTTCGACCGTTTCGGCGGCACCCGCTTCGCCACCCTCTTCGGCCACCCGGTCCTCGAATTGACCGTCCCCGGCCGCAAATCCGGCCAGCCCCGCCCGGTGATGCTCATGCTGGTCCGCTCCGGCGACACCCTCCTGGTCTGCGGCTCCAACGGCGGCAACCCCGGCACCCCCAACTGGTGGAAAAACCTCCTCGCCGCCGACCACGCCGACGTCCGCATCGGCCGCGAAACGTTCCCCGTCACGACCCGCGTGGTCACCGACGACACCGAATACGCCACCCACTGGCAAACGCTCACCGCCGCCTACCCCCACTTCACCACCTACCGAGCCCTGAGCCCCCGCCACTTCCCCATCGCCGTCCTCACCCGCGCCGACGCGTGAACCACGCGGCGATCACCGGCATGCCGATCCGAAAGGCCGATGGCTGCCAGCCACGCCCCTGTGCTCCACGCGCAACTCCCGGACCGCTACGCCCATCTCGAAATCCTCGCCTCCACTGTCGATTTCCGCGGTCGCCTCCTGCCCTCTCACCGCCCTGCCACAGCTTTCGCCACCGGGCTCCACACATGCCACGAATTACCATGCGACCGTTGCCATCTGCGACGCCGACCGTATCCGGATCAACTATTTCGACGAGGCACGATTCCGAGCCCCCGATGCGAACGGCACTTGCTCGCTGCGCACAGCAGACCTCTTGATGCGTCGCTTGCGGCCTCCGGTCCAGGTTGGTACCGTGCCGTGGACCGTGACATCACGAAGGAGGTGAGACCCATGAATGACGTATCGAGGTGGGTGCTCCCCATCGTGGTCGCGGTTGGGCGTACGAAGTAGCTGTCGCCGGGAGCGCCTGTGTTGCAAGGCATTCCGAGAGGCAGAACATCATGCACCTGAACTTCACCGCGGAGACGTCGGAAAACGGCGTCCGTGAACGCGATTTCCTCCTGGGCGAGATCACCGGCGTACTGTGGTCGCCCGAATCCGTGTCCGAGAACGCACCCCTGATCCTGCTGGGTCACAGTGGCGGCGTGCACAAGCGCGCCCCGAACCTCGTGACGACGGCGCGTCACTTCGTGACCGAATCCGGTTACCGGGTGGCCGCCATCGACGCCCCGGGGCACGGCGACCGGCCGCGCAACGAGGAGGACCAGCGGTGGGCCGACGCGCTGCACGCGGCGCGGGCCGCAGGGGAACCGATGGACTCGATCATCGCCGAGTTCAATATGTCCCTGGCCGAGCGGGCCGTGCCGGAGTGGCAGGCCACCCTGGACGCGCTGCAGGCGCTGCCGGAGATCGGCCCGGACGCTCCGGTCGGCTACGGCGGCATCACCCTGGGCACCGTCATCGGCATGATGCTGGTGGCCGCAGAGCCCCGCATCCGGGCCGCGAGCTTCAACAGCGTCTTCGTGTTCGACGCGCTGTTCGAGGCCGCACGCAAGATCACCATCCCCCTCACCCTCCAGGTCGCCTGGAACGATGAGGAAATCGACCGGAGGCCCAGCTTCGACCTGTTCGAGGCGTTCGCGTCGGAGGAAAAGACGCTGCTGGTGAATCCGGGCCGGCACAATCAGATGGCCAGGACCCAGCCCGATTTCGCGGCGGCGTTCATGCGCCACCATTTGGGCCGGTAGCCGAAAGAAAGAGAGTCCATCCGGCAACGGATGACCATCGACAAAGGGAAGCGGTGATCCACTTCCCTTTTCAAGGTATATCGCACCCCCGGGCTTGCGGCAAGACCCCCGGTATACCGCAGAATCGCTGACCGTAGCCGGAATCCATGGAATGGAGTAGCGCGAGTGCGTGTGACGAATGCCGACGTGATCATTGCGGGCGCGGGCCCGACGGGTCTGATGCTGGCCGCCGAACTGCTGGCGGCCGGAGTGCGGCCGGTGGTCCTTGAGCGGCAGCCGCAGCTGCGGACCGTGCCGAAGGCCAATGGTTTCAGCGGGCAGATCCTGCAATTGCTGAGCTATCGAGGCGTGCTGGACCGGTTCGAATCGGCCGGCGCGGCGGTCGCCGCCCCCACGGCGGCCTTCCCGTTCGGCGGACTGCATGTGGACCTGAGCCCGCTGCCGGATCCGCCGCTGCGCGCGCTGCACCTTGCGCAGCCGCGACTCGAGCAGCTGCTCGACGAGCTGGTGCGCGAGCGCGGTGGCGAGGTGCGGCGCGGGCACACCGTGACCGGGATCGATCAGGACGGCGCCGGGGTCACCGTGGCGGTGTCGGGCCCGGACGGTCCGTATCAGCTGACCGCCCACTATGTCGTGGGCTGCGACGGTGCGCGCAGCAAGGTCCGCGAGCTGGCGGGAATCCCCTTCCCCGGCATCACCTATCCGGAGGTCAACCGCCTGGGTCAGGTCGCCGTGGCGGCCGGGGTGACCGTGCTGGACAACGGCGATCTCGACGTCGCCGGCCACGGTGTCGTCCCCGCCGGTTTCACCCGCACAGATCGGGGCGTGTTCGCCGTCGGCTCGCTCGCCAACGGCCTGCTCATGGTGCAGACCACCGAGGACACCGTCGCCGAGACCGATGACAACGAGCCGATGACCCTGGAGGAGCTGGGCGACAGCATCCGCCGCGTGCTGGGCGTCGACCTGCCGCTGGGTGAGCCGATCCGGTTGTCCCGCTACCAGTTCCAGGCACGGCAGGCCGAAAGCTTCCGTGCCGGACGGATTCTGGTGGCCGGCGATGCCGCGCACACGTTCCCGGCCACGGGTGTGGGCCTCAACGCGGGCATGCTCGACGCGGTGAATCTGGCCTGGAAGCTGGCCGCCGACATCGAAGGCCGGGCCTCGGACGGGCTGCTGGACAGCTACCATGCGGAGCGTTCCTTCGCGGCGGCCCGCACCATGGTGCACACCCAGGCGCAGGCGGCGCTGCGGCGCGGCGACGATCCGGCGGCCGAGGCACTGCGGACGCTCTTCCAGGAACTGCTCACCGACGCACCGGCCCTGCGGCGGCTCGGGGCCATGATCGCGGGCGCCGACATCCGCTATCCGATGCCGAATCCCAATGGCCATCCGCTGACCGGAGCCTTCCTCTCCGATCTGCGCCTGCACACCGGCGTCGCCCAGTCCCTGCACGACGCCCGCCCCGTGCTGCTCGATCTCGCCGACCGCGCGGACCTGCGCGAGATCGCCGAGCAGTGGGGCGACCGCGTCGACATCCGGACCGCCACCACCGTCGACCGCTCCGCCGATGCCGTCCTGATCCGCCCGGACGCCCACATCGCCTGGGCCGCAACGGTCGGCGAATCCTCCACCACCGCCGAACCCGGGTTGCGGGACGCGCTGACCACCTGGTTCGGCGTACCGACGCGGGCGACCGTGTCGAGCGCGGGAAACACGGTCAGCGACTGACCAGATCAGCCACACCGCTGATCCGTCCGGCCCGAGCCCTCGGCCCGGATCGATTTCCGGCGTTCAATTCCGGCATGCCGCAAACGCGGCCGGAACGAAATCGCTTGGAAGGACCGGGAAATGACCGAGTTCGTAACGCTCGAGCACGGGCGGATCGCGTGTGACGTGGCCGGCGACGGACCGCTGGTGGTGCTGTCGCACGGCATGGGGACCTGGCGGCAGGAGTTCCGGCACCTGGTCGGGCCGCTGGTCGCGGCCGGATACCGGGTGGTGAACGCCGATATGCGCGGACACGGCGAATCCAGCCTGGACTGGCCCTCGGTGACCGGGAAGGAAGCCATCAGCCGCACCGACGTGGCCCACGACCTGCTGGGTGTCATCCGGCATTTCGGGGGACCCGCGGTCATCATCGGGCATTCGCTGTCGGGCGGCTCGGCGACCATCGCGGCGGCGGAAGCCCCCGAATTGGTGAGCGCCATCGTCGAAGTCGACCCGTTCACCCTCACCCAGCAGCTGCATGTCGGCACGATGATCACCAGCCGCCGTTACCGTCGCGGCATGTTGCGCCTGTTCGCCACGCAGGGGCTGAAGTCCTTCACCTGGTGGTTCCGTTACCTCGACATCGCTTACCCGACCAAGCCCGCCGATCAGGTCAGCTACCTCGACGGACTGCGGACCGTCCTGCGGCAGCCCGGACGCTGGGCGGAATTCATGAAGACCGGTGCGACCACTCCGGCCGACGCCCACGCCCGAATCGCCGATATTCGTTGCCCCGCACTGGTGCTCATGGGCGCCGAGGATCCGGACTTCGCCGACCCGAGGGCAGAGGCCGAAGCGGTCGTGGCTGCCATGCCGCCCGGACTCGGCCGGGTCGCCATGGTGGCGGGCGCAGGCCACTACCCGCACGCGCAGTGCGCCGACCGGGTGGCCGAACTGGTCATCCCGTTCCTCGACCGGCACGCCGCCCGCCCCACGCCCGAATCGGTCAGCCACTGACCATGGCAGCCGATCCCGGCGACTGCGATGATGTCGGGATGCCCGCGCCTCGCACCATCGTTTTCGTTGTCTACCAGGGCATGCAGCTGTCCGAGCTGGCCGGGCCGCTGGATGTGTTCGCGCTGCTCAACGGCGTCCGCGAAAGGCCGCCCGCGCTACTGCCGCCGGTTCTGCAGGAGCATCCCATCGGTTCGGCGGATTCGGACGACGCGGCCCTGCCCTACCGCCTGCTGACCGCCTCGCCCGGGGGCCGCCCGATCACCGCGGACGGCGGCCTCACCCTCTCGGTGGAGCATTCGCTGCACGATATCGCCGCCGGCGACGACTTCGACACCCTGATCGTCGTGGGCGGCATGGCCTCCGGGCCGGCCGGGGCGGAGGTGGTGCGGGAGCTGCCCGCCCTGGCCCGCAAGGCGCGGCGGGTGACCTCGGTGTGTGCGGGCGCGCTACTGCTGGCCGCGGCCGGGTTGCTCGACGGCTACCGGGCCACCACCCACTGGGCCTCGACCGACCTGATGGCCCAGCGTTATCCGCGGGTCACCGTCGAACCGGATCGGATCTACGTCCGCGACCGCAATCGCTGGACGTCGGCGGGCATGTCGGCGGGTGTCGATCTGGCCCTGGCACTGGTCGAGGACGACTACGGCCGCGAGGTCGCCGCCATGATCGCGCGGCTGTACGTGGTGTTCACCCGGCGTCCCGGCGGGCAGACCCAGTTCAGCGCGCAGCTGCGCACCCAGCCCGCGCGCACGCCCGCCATCCGCGCGGTGCAGCAGTGGCTGCCCGATCACCTCGACGCGAACCTCGGGGTGGCCGAGCTGGCCCGCCGCGCGGGCATGAGCGAACGCAACTTCGCCCGGGCCTTCCGCCTCGAAACCGGCAGTACGCCTGCGGCTTTCGTGGAGGATCTGCGCGTCGAGGCGGCCCGCCGCCTGCTGGAGTCCACCGAGTTGACCATCGGTGCGATCGCCCGCCAGGTCGGCTACCGCCACGGCGAGACCCTGCATCGGGTGTTCGGCCGCCGCCTGGCCACCACGCCCGAACGCTATCGGCAGCATTTCGCCACCGGCGCGGCTCAATTGGCGGGGACCAGCGAGTAGATCGACCAGGGGCGTTGCGGCAGTTCGAATTCGAGGAGCGGCTGCGACATCCCGCTCAGAAATACGTGTGCAGGAAGTCGACGATCCGCGGCCGCTCGGCGTCGGCGTCATCGATCACCGGGATGAGACGCCACTTGTCGAACGCGGTGCAGGGATGCGAAAGCCCCAGTCGCACCACACTTCCCACCGGCACCTCGTCATCCGAGGCACCCGGCAGCCGCAGGAAGGCGTGCTGATCGTTCAAGGCCGAAACATGCGCGCCGGCAGGCAGCGAAGTGGTCGCAACCGCCGAGAGCCCGCTGTTCGCCGGTCCCGCCATTCGCTGTGGAACTGGCAATCCCAGATCGAACGGAACATCGCGCCTCCCGGCATCGAGCAGCGCGAGCTCCGCTTCCGGGCGGGACACACATCGTGCCCATCCGTGCATGGCCGACCGCAGCGGATGCTCCGCGCGCCCCGAGGCCAATGGTGAAATTCCGGAGTAGAACCCGTCATCGTGCACGAGATACGCGCCGGACCGCAGCACTACCACTGTCGGAACCCCGTGCGCGCCATCCTCATCCGCCAGTCCGGCCAGTCGCTCCACGACGAGGTCCGGATATGCGCTGCCGCCGGCGGTCACGATCGCACGACGGCGGGCCCGATCAGTGCGGGAATTCGATCCATACCGGCCGGAACCGGCGGGCGCGGACGAATCGGCCGCGGAATCCGCCGCCGGCGGCGAGGCTTCCTCCGCGCGGCCGACCGCGGACTGGAATACGAACTCGTCATATCGGCCTGCGGCCATGAGCTCCTGATGCAGGATCGCGAGCTCGTCCAGGTAGTGCCGCACGGCCGCGATGGCTTCCGGGGTGCGGTCATGGGCGAGTGCGGCCTCGTAACCGCCGACCCCTGCGAGTCGCAGGCGCCGTGACTTGTGGACCGCGTCGGCAACGGCGTGGGCGGCGGCCAGACCGCGGGCGCCGGTACGGCCGTGCGGGCCACCGAGTTCCACGACGACGTTCAGCTGGACGCCATCGGGCGCGGACTCGAGATGGCGCTCCATCTCCCGGACCGTACCGACGCCGTCGACCCAGCTGTAGAGCTCGAAATCAGGGTCACACGCGATTTCCGTTGCCGCCCAGTGCAACCCGATCGGATCCACCAGGGTATTGGCCAGCACGATGCGGTCGAGGCCGAACGACCGCCCGACCTGGGCCTGCCAGCCGGTGGCGAGGGTGATACCCCAGGAGCCGGTCTCGAGCTGTTCGGCCCAGAGCTGGGGCGACATGGAGGTCTTGCCGTGCGGGGCGAGCCGGACGCCGGCGGCGCGCGCCCAGTCGGCCATGACGGCCCGGTTCGTGTCCAGCGCGGAGCGGTCCATGGTGAGCACCGGCGTCTGCAAGTCGTCCAGGTGCGGATTCGTGGCCAGGTATTCGCGGACGGTCAGCCCCCAGGCGGCCGGGGGCAGCGACTTGTGCCGCGGGCCCAGGACAGCGTCGCCACCGGCGAGGACGCTGTCACTGAGGGCTGCGGGGACTCCCTTGTCGAGGGCCACGACGCTCCTTTCGGTCGAAGCAACCTTGCATTGCTCGAGTCGAAGCAATCATGCATGGCCCGATCCGCGACGCGTGCACCCGCTCGCGGGCTCGAGGCCCTACTCGATGCCGATGTGCTGGTGGTCGGTGCGGATGCGGCCGTCCTCGTCCAGCGCGAGAATGTCCGTCCCGCCACCGACCACGGTGCCATCGGTGGTCACCATCGACCAGGCGAAGGCGATGACCTGCTTCAACAGCACCGTCGCTTCCCCACGCTGGACGAAGCGATGTTCGCCGGCTGCCACGAACATCTCGTAGGCCCGCTCCACGCGCCGTTCCAGCGCATGATGCCCCCGCACCTCGAGCGACGGGATCGGAAAGTTCAAGCGAGTGGCGGCATCTCGCATATCCTCCGGCGGATCGACGAGGATCTGCGCGCCGTCCTCTGCCCACAGTTCGCGAACGAGTTTGCGGCGCGGCTCCGGGTCGGGCTCGTTCCACATGGCCAGGTAACGGTCGGCGAGTTCGTTGATGTCGATGTTCGTCATGGGATCGAGTCTGCGCGGGTGCGATGCGCTGCGCGATTCCCTCCAGGGAATGAGCGGGTTCTCCCGTGAGGGAATGAAACAGGGCCGCACGCGGTTTCAGCGTGCGGCCCTGTTCGCAGGTCTCGGGTCAGTTCCCGGCGAGCACCGCGAGCACAGGTTCGGACAGGAAGAACGGCTCCAGCCGCTCGCGAATCAGCTTGGCCAGCACGCCGTTCCGCTTGGCGGCCTCCACCACGGCCGGGCCGTAGCGCAGGATCTCCTCGGCGACGACCGCCTCGGACAGTCCCAGCTCCGGCAGCATGGCCGCCAGGGTGTGATCGCCGTACTTCTCGAAGAACACCTCGACGCCCTGGTCCACCAGCACGCCGACGTACTCCTTGTTGCGGGTGGTCAGCGCGATCCGGTAGATGATCAGCGCCAGCTCGTACAGGTCCTGCTGGGACAGGTACTCGCGCAGCCCGCTGACCGGCTCGCCGGCGTGCAGGTCCCAGAATTCCATGGCCGCGTCGTGCACCGGGGCGTCGCGCAGCATTTCGCGAATGGCATTGTTGGTCCGCTTGAGCGCGAATTGCGCGCCCTTGCCCGCCATTTCGCCGATGAAGGTGCCGCCGGCCTTCTCCGCCGCCTTGCGGGCGGTCTTGGCGGCATTGGTACCCATGGAGACCAGCGATCCGACGCCGGGAATCTTTCCGGCGATCTGCTTGTTGGTCTCCATGAAATCGTCGACCAGCTTGTCCACGAACTTGGCGGCGACGGTCGCGATGAGGGGACTCTCGGTCAGCCGTTCCAGGATGCGTTCCTGGGCCTGGTGCATGCCGAAGATCTTCTCCAGCAGCTGCTCGGCCGGCTCGCGCTCCACCACGTCACCGAGGGTGTAGTCGGTGTTCCCGGCAATGTTCTCGTACAGCGAGTTGGCCAGCGTGCCGACCATTTCACCCAGTACCGGGCTGCCGCCGATCAGATCGATGACATTGGCGACGGTCTGCTTGGCCTGATCGATCTCCACCACATCGCGGAAGATGATGGTGTCGGCGACACCGACCACGGCTTCCACGTCGCGGGCGATCACTTCGGCGAAGCGGTCACCGCTGACTTCGTCGACAATGAAGTCGACCTGCAGATCCAGGAGCTTCTCGGCGATTTCGCGTGGCGTCCGCGACGGCGTATCGGACTCGGTCAAGGTTCCACCCATCAATTGAAGATGGAACGCCTGATCACTCGGAATCGTTGCCGTGCACCGATTTTCGAATCTGTTCCAGACGTTCCCGCGCGGCCTTCGCCCGCGCATCCCACTGTTCCTCGACGCTACGGCCCACTGATGTCTGCCGATCGAGTTCGCCCATCCCCTGCGATGTCCCGTAGCGCTGCTCGACCTTATCGCGAACTGACTCGAAAGTAGGGACGCCGCCGGAGGTATACCCGCCGATCGACGGACCCGTTGGAATACCCGCAGGCGGTACCGGTATCCCGGTGACCACGGGACCCACTCCCACCTGCCCGGATGCGGGGACCGCCCCAGACTGCGGATAGCCTTCCACTGGCAGCGTGTCCGGAGTCACATCGATGACATCCGGCGCATGACCCAGGGTGGCCGCCAGTGACTGCGCCACCGCGTGCAGCGCGGCCAGCCCGGCCTTGCCGTCGGTGGCGGCCTCGACCACCGCCGCGAGTTCGGCGTCCGGCAGCTGCGCCAACAACGCCACGAGTTCCTCGGCATCGCTCATGGTTCCAGGCTACGCAGCGCGGGGCCGCGGGGGCCTTGCACAGTGCGCCGGCATCGGAACATTGCGCGGAATTCGGGGACGGCGTACGGTGAGGGCGTCGCAATCCCGTGGATGCAGGTCGACGCCAAGTCCCTCCCACGCGATTTCTTCCCTCCCCGAGCCGGTTATCCGGTGGCGCTGTAGCTCTCAGACGGAGCTGCACCGCCACTCGCGAGCCACTCGGATTCACCGGCGGTCGTCTACCGCCTTCGGCCGCATCCGGCCACACCAATCACTCACTCCCGGTGCACAAGTCACCCGATCCCCTCGAGGAGAATTCTCATGACCACCATCGATCCCACGCCGCGGGTCGCCCACACCGACGCGACCCAGGCCCTCGAACACATCGAAACCCTCACGCCCGCAACGGGAATCCTGGATATCCATGGCCAGAGCGGTGTGCTGCGCCGCAGCGGATACCTGCCCGGCCCCGACGACATCCACGTGCCCACCCGTTTGATCCGGAGCCACGGCCTGCGCCGCGGCGATGCCCTCACCGGCCTGGCGCAGTCGAATATCAAGAACGGCAAGCTCGCCCCCCTGGTGCGGGTCGACACCGTGAACGACCTCCCGGTCGCCGAGATCTCCCCGCGACCGCACTTCCAGGACCTGACCCCCATCCATCCCAATGAGCGGCTGCGACTCGAAACCGGGCCGCGCCAGCTCACCACCCGCGTCACCGACCTCATGATGCCGATCGGCAAGGGTCAGCGCGCCTTGATCGTGGCGCCGCCCAAGGCGGGCAAAACCTCTGTGCTGCAGGCGATCGCACACGGCGTCGCCGCCAACCACCCGGAGGCGCACCTGATGCTGGTGCTGGTCGGGGAACGCCCCGAGGAGGTCACCGACCTCTCGCGCGGGGTACCCGCCGAGGTGATCGCGGCGACCTTCGACCACTCCCCGGCCGAACAGACCGCCCTGGCCGAACTGGCCATCGAACGCGCCCAACGGCTCGCCGAACAGGGCCGCGACGTCGTCGTCCTGCTCGACTCCCTGACCCGGCTCGCCCGCGCCTACAATATGACCGGATCCGCCTCGGGCCGAATCCTTTCCGGCGGTGTGGATTCCATGGCGTTGACGCCGCCGAAGCGGTTCCTGGGCGCGGCCCGCAATATCGAACACGGCGGATCGCTGACCATCATCGCCACCGCACTCGTCGAAACCGGTTCACTCGCCGACACCGTCATCTTCGAGGAGTACAAGAGCACCGGCAATGCCGAGCTCAAACTCGACCGCGGACTGGCGAGCCGCCACGTCTTCCCGGCCGTGGACATCGCCAAGTCCAGCACCCGTCGCGACGAACTGCTGTTCGCCCCCGACGAGCGGCTGGCCGTGGACAGACTCCGCCGCACCCTGGCCGAGCTGGACGATCAGCGCGCCCTCGACCTGCTCCTCGACGGACTGCGCAAGACCGGCAGCAATGCTGAATTCCTCGCCAATATCATCCGGAAGTGAGGCGCTTGGGCGGTAGCACCCCGGCCGCCCAGGTCGCCACCGTCTCCGCCCAGCCCGGGAATCCGATGAGGTCGTTGTGCATACCGCCCGGATAGATCACCAGCTCTTTGGGCTCGGGCGCGGCGGCGTACAGGTCGCGGCCCATCCGTACGGGCAGGAGTTCGTCCGTGTCGCCGTGCATGATCATGACCGGGCAGGTCAGGGCGCGAATCCGCGGCAGGCTGGGATAGGCGTCGGGCACGAACAGCTTCGGCAGGAACGGATATACCGCGACCGCCGCGTCCCGCATGCCGGTGAAGGTCGACATGAGTAGCAGTGCGGCGGGCGGAAAGGCATTCGCGAGCTCGAGCATCACGCCGCCGCCGAGCGACTTTCCCAGATACACCAACCGGTTGGCGTCTACTCCCGGTTGCGCGAGCAGTGCCGCCCGCGCCGCCCGCACATCCAGATAAGTCCCGCGCTCATTCGCCTGGCCGGTGCTGCGCCCATACCCGCGATAATCGAAGACCATCACATCGAACCCGACCGCCGCGAGCATGGCCAGCATCGGCGACCGATCCCCGATATTCCCGCCGTTCCCGTGCGCGAACAAGATGTGCCCCAGCGGCTCCCCCACCGCCCGCACGAACCAGGCATCGATGGTCTCGCCGTCCGTCGTGCGCAGCGACAGCTCCTCGTAGGCGATGCCATACATCTCCGGAGTCGCCAGAATCCGCCGATCGCCCGGCTGATAGCTGAGCGCATTGAGGATGGGGGTCGCCGGATGCCACATGGTTCTTTCTTACCTCCCCGCCTCGCCGCCCGCCGAGAGACCTCACCCTCATGGCCCGATCCGACATATTCATCGCCGTCGATTCAGGGTGGGGTTCACGGGTGGCGTGATTCCCGGACCGTTCGTGTGCTGCTGGTGTGCGCAGGGCACGGGGAGGTGTGGTTACGTCGCCTGCCCTGCCGGGCTTGGGCTGACGCCGGGTTGGGAGCCGTCTCCCGCCGATCCCGCCCAGGGACTGCACGGATCACCTTTTACAGACACCCCCACCGCGAACTCACCGCTGATCCCCGAACCCCCAACACCCAACGCCCACAGTGATATTCCCGCTGACACCACAACCGGCACGGCCGTCGCCACCGCAACGAGGTCCTCGACCGTGACCGCCAATGCGACTGTGCTTCCGACCGCAACCACCACAGCGACCGCGACCGCCAGCGACGACTCGCTGCGGCTTAGGTGAGCGGGCTGGTAGGTGAAGGCGCGGACGTGAGCCCGGCCCCTCCCTTCTCCAGGCCTCCTTTGTCTTTTCAGTTTTCGTTCTGGGCCGAGGCGCATACCTTCGGTCTGGTGATCGACGATGCTGCGCTGCGTGCGATGAGTGCTGAACAACGCCGGGAAATCCGGCGGCGAATCACCGATATCGACGGGGTCGAACCCGGAATGACGTTGGAGCGCAGTCGATATCGGATCGGGCAGGTCGCCTACTCGGTCATCCCGCTGGCCATGGCCGCGTGGATTGCGCTGCTGGCCACTACATTGCCGGACCGATATCAGGCGGACCAGTGGCGCGTGACGTGGGTGGGGTTCGACATCGTTCTCACCGTGCTGCTGGTGGCCATGGGCTGGTCCGGCCTGCATCTGCGCCACATCCTGATTCCGCTCATGATCGTGATCGCCACGCTCCTCTGCTGCGACGCCTGGTTCGATCTGACCCTCTCGGCGGGGAGCGCGGAAGAGTGGGTGAGCATCCTGACCGCCGTCTGCGCGGAGATCCCGCTGGCCATCGCCATCTTTCTCCGTGCCCGAAAGATGATTCTGGCCACCGCCCGAGCCACCGCACGGGCACTTGGCAACCCTGACCCCACCGCGCTCTACCGCCTGCCCCTGCTGATCGAGGTCATCGACATCCCGGCGAGCAACACGACCGAGCCGAACCAACCGGAGAATTGACAACGGAGGCCCCGGGTTCGGAGCCTCCGTTGTGTTTGCCGGTTCGGGTCAGGCGCGGATGACCGCTCCTACCGCGGAGGACGCGGCGGCGACCGCCGCGTCGCGCGCGGCGCTGGCCTCGTCCTCGGTCAGGGTGCGGTCGATGGCGCGGAAGCGCAGCGCGTAGGTCAGGGACTTGCGGCCCTCACCGGCCTGCGCGCCCTCGTAGACATCGAAGAGCGAGATGTTCTCGAGCAGCTCTCCCGCGCCGGTGCGGAGGGCGTCCTCCACGGCGGCCGCGGACACGGCCTTGTCGACGCTGACCGACACGTCCTGCAGCACCGCGGGGAACGCGGAAACCACGGGGGTGGGCCGGATTTCGCGCAGCGGCAGCGCGTCGAGGTCGAGTTCCACAGCGCAGGTGCGCGGGGGCAGGCCCGAGCGCTCCAAGACAGCGGGGTGCAGTTCACCAGCATGGCCGACAACGACCCCGTCGACGACGAGCTCGGCGCAACGGCCGGGGTGCCACGGAAGATATTGCGCGGCACGACGTTCGATCACCAGGTCCGAAGCGTCGGCGATCGCGTCCACCAGGGCGAAGGCGTCGCTCGCCTCGACCGCACGACCCGCACCCCACGGGCCACGCGGCTCGCGGCGGCCGGTGAGCACGGCACCGATGTGGATCGGCTGCTCCGGCAGCGACTGCAGCAGCACGGCGATCTCGTCCTCGGTGGGACGGCGGTCGACGGGCAGCGGGCCCACCGGCACGGTCTGCTCGGTCGGCAGCGTGACCTGGCCGATGCCGTAGATGGCGAGGTCCCGCTCCCCGCGGGAGATATTGCGGGCGGCGATCTCCAGCAGCCCGGGCAGCAGCGTGGAGGACAGCTCGGCGCGCTCGACATCGAGCGGGTTGAGCACGCGCAGCGTCCTGCGGCGCGAGTCATCCGCGGCCAGGCCCCAGGTGTCGAAGACGCCGCCGGGCATGAAGACCGGTGCGGGCACCTCGACGCAGCCCTCGAATGCCAGCGCCTTGCTCACCGCGCGGCGGCGGCGCTGCTGGGCGGTGAGGCCGCGCCCGGCGGGGGCGGTGGGCAGCACCGACGGGATCTTGTCCAGACCCTCCAGGCGCAGCACCTCCTCCACCAGGTCGGCGGGCTGGGTGAGGTCGGGCCGCCAGCTCGGCGGGGTGACGACCAACTGCCCGTGCCCGGACTCGCTGACGCCGACCTCGATGGCGCAGCCCACCTGCTGCAGGCGGCGGGTGGCCGCGCCGGGGGCGTAGTGCACGCCCGCGGTGCGGTCGGCCAGGTCGATGTCCATGGCGATCGACTGCCGGGCCGGGGTGGGCACTCGCACGTCGGTCAGCACGGATTCGACTGTGCCACCGGCGATCTCGGCCAGCAGCGTGGCAGCGCGATCCAGGGCGGCCACGTTGACCTCGGGGTCCACGATCCGCTCGAACCGGCGGCTGGCCTCGGAACCGAGCTTGTGGCGGCGCGCGGTGCGGGCCACGGCCACGGGGTTCCAGGTAGCGGCCTCGAGCAGGATGTCGGTGGAGGTGCCGGATACCTCGGTGCTCGCGCCGCCCATGATGCCGGCGAGCGAGATGACGCCGCTGTCGTCGGCGATCACCACGTCCTCGGCGTCGAGGGTGCGCTCGGCCTCATCGAGGGTGCGCAGGGTTTCGCCCTTGTGCGCGCGGCGCACCACGAAACCGCCCTGCACCTTCGCGGCGTCGAAGGCGTGCAGCGGCTGCCCCAGCTCGAGCATCACGTAGTTGGTGACGTCGACCGCCGGCGAGATCGGGCGCACGCCCGACAGCAGCAGGCGACGCTGCAGCCACCACGGACTCACGGCCTTCGGGTCGATGCCGGTCACCCGGCGCACCGTGAAGCGCGTGCACAGCGACTCGGGCTCGAGCTTCACCGACCAGGCCTCGGCCTCGTCGTCCGGCAGCAGCCGCACGGCCGGGTCGCCGTATTCCAGGTCGAAACCGCAGGCCAGTTCACGCGCCAGGCCGCGCGCCGAGAAGGCGTAGCCGCGGTCGGGGGTGATGGCCAGCTCGATGACCGTATCGTTCAGGCCCAGCAGCTCATTGGCGTCCGCGCCGGGCTCGGCGGTGCCGGGCTCGAGCACCAGGATGCCGCTGTGGTCCTTCCCGATCCCCAGTTCGGCGACCGAGCAGATCATGCCATTGCTGGTGTGGCCGTAGGTCTTCCGCGACGCGATCTTGAAGCCACCGGGCAGCACGCCACCGGGCAGCACCACGATCACCAGGTCGCCGACGGCGAAATTCCGTGCGCCGCAGACGATCTCCTGCAGCTGTGTTGGATCGCCCGCAGACCCACCCCGGCCGACGTCGACCTTGCAGAAGCGGATCGGCTTCTTGAACTCGGTCAGCTCGGTGATCTCGGCGACCCGTCCGACCACCAGCGGGTGCTCGATGTCACCCTGCACCTGGTGCAGTTGGTCGACCTCTTCGACCTCCAGACCGACCCGGACGAACCCCGCGTCGAGCTCCTCCGGCGTCACCGACCACCCGGGGGTGGTCCGCTGCAGGATTTCCGTCAGCCAGGACTGAGCTACTCGCACTTGACGTTTCGCTTCCTCGTATCGGGGTCAGGTCAGGACTGGATGCCGAACGGCAGCGTGAAGCGCACATCGCCCTCGACGATGTCGCGCATATCCGGCAGGCCGTTGCGGAACTGCAGGGTCCGCTCCAGACCCATGCCGAACGCGAAACCGCTGTACACCTCGGGATCGATGCCGCTGGCGATGAGCACCTTCGGGTTCACCATGCCGCAGCCGCCCCACTCGACCCAGCCGGGGCCGCCCTTCTTGTCCTCGAACCACACGTCCACCTCGGCGGACGGCTCGGTGAAGGGGAAGAAGCTGGGCCGCATGCGCGTGGTGGTGTTCGGACCGAACAGGGCCCGCGCGAAGGAGTCCAGGGTGCCCTTGAGGTGGGCCATGGTCAGGCCCTTGTCGATGGCCAGACCCTCGATCTGCGAGAACACCGGGGTGTGGGTGGCGTCCAGCTCGTCGGTGCGGAAGGTCCGCCCCGGGCAGACCACGTAGATCGGCAGCTCACGAGACAGCATGGAGCGCACCTGAACCGGCGAGGTGTGCGTGCGCAGCACCTGCCGCGAACCCTCCGGCGCGATGTGGAAGGTGTCCTGCATGGTGCGGGCCGGGTGGTCCGGCAGGAAGTTGAGGGCGTCGAAGTTGAAGTGCTCGGTCTCGACCTCGGGACCCTCGGCGACCTCCCAGCCCACGGCCACGAACACGTCCGCGACCCGCTCGGACAGCACCGAGATCGGGTGCCGCGCGCCCTCGGCGTGCCGACCGGCGGGCAGGGTGACGTCGATGGTCTCGGCGACCAGGACCGCCGCGTCACGCTCGGCGAGCAGCTCGGCCTGGCGGGTCTCGTACGCCTGCGACACCCGGCCGCGCGCGACGTTGACGCGCTTGCCGGCGTCGGCCTTCTCCTCCTTGGGCAGCGTGCCCAGGGACCGCTGCGCCAGCGAGATCGGCGACTTGCCACCCATGTACTCGGTCTTGGCGACAGCCAGCTCGTCCAGGGTCGAGGCCGAGGCGAACGCCTTCTCAGCAGCTTCCGCGGCAGCGGAGAGCGACTCCTCGCTCAACGCAGCGGTCTGCTCGGCACTGTTGTCATCGGCCACGATGGTTCGTCACTCCCCAGGCTGGTTACGGGTCGGGCGGAAACTCTTTGTCAGCATCGGTACTGCGTACCCATTCTTGCTGGTCGCATCGTAATCCTTGTAATCAGGCCGCCTCACCCGGATTTTCCCAGCTCGCGGACCCCTTGCTGGCGTGGTGCACCCAGCTCGGCACGCAGCTCGGCGATTTCGGCCCGCAACGACCGCACCTCGCCGATCAACTCGTCGAGTTCGCGGTCGGCCCGTTCGACGCCCTCGTCCACCGTGCGCAGCCGGTCGATGACCCAGCTGGTGACGGTACCGATGGCGAAGGAGATCAAGCCGATTCCGACGGTCATCAGCACCACCGCGACCAGCCTGCCCTCGACCGTCACCGGGTAGAAGTCCCCGTAACCGACCGTGGTGACCGACACCACCGACCACCACGCCGCCTCGCCGAGACTGTGGATATTGCTCCCCGGGGCATCCCGTTCGGCGTCGAACACGGCGACGCTGCACAGCAATACGAGCAGCACCGAACTCACCCCGACGAACATCGTCAGCCGCACCCGCGCCTGGAACCGGGTGTGCCGGTCGACCGCGTCGATGATCAGCAGAGCCGCACGCAGCAGTCGCAGCGGGCGCAGCGGCGGCACCAGCACGATCGACAGGTCCAGCCAGTTGTTGCGCAGGAACCGCCTTCGATCGGTCGAAATGCGCAGGCGGAACAGGAAATCGGCGGAGAACAGCAGCCAGATCGCGATATCGACCCGGGTCAGCCAGGCATCCAGCGACGGGGTGCGGCCGTGGTCGAGCACCTGCCACACATAGGAGACCAGGAAGGCGACGGCCAGGACAGTGAAGGGCACGGTGGTCGCCCGCTCCCAGAGCACACGCCGACTCGGGTGGCGGACGAACATCACGACCGCGGTATCGGTCTCGGGCATGGGCTGACCATCTCGTGTCGGATCGACTGGACGTCGATGAAAAGCAGCATCGACACACAGCAGAATCGCATTGGCGCCCGCGCCCGGGCACGGCGGGCAGGGGTGGTACCAATGAATTCGTGAAGTCCCGGCCACTGACCCTCATCGACGACACCGACACCCTCATCGAGTACTCGACGGCAATGGACCGCATGCAGGAGATGTGGGAGGAGCGCGTCGCCGACCAGCGCCCCGACACCCTGTGGCTGCTGAGCCACGAACCCATCTTCACCGCCGGGGCCCGGACCCCCGAAGCCCACTTCCCCGCCCCCGAGACCGATATCCCGGTCTTCCTGACCCGTCGGGGCGGCCAGCTCACATATCACGGGCCCGGCCAGCTCGTGGGCTATCTCATCGTCAAACTGCGACCCGGCGAAGGCGTCGTCGACCTCATTCGCGACGTGGAGCACCGAATCGTCACGGCCCTGGCCGAGCTCGGCATTCCCGCCGAACGCCGGGACACCCCGCCGGGTTCCGAACTCCTGACCGGCGTCTGGACCCGCGATACCGGCCGCAAGATCACCTCCATCGGCATGCGCGTCGGCCGCAACGTCTCCACGCACGGCTTCGCTATCAACGTCATCGGTGACCTCACCCCCTGGAAGCTCGCGGTCGCCTGCGGCATGCCCGATGTCGACATGACCTCCGTCGAGCGGGAACTCCTCGGGCAACAGCCGCCGACGATGGACCGGGTGGTCGCCACCATCGCCGCCGCCTTCGAGGCCGCCGCCGCTCCGAGCCCGGCTCCGTAGCCGGCCCCGCGAGGCGGTGGACATCCCGAGTGTCCCCTGAATGCGTTGCGCCCCTTCCGGACCGGTCCGGAAGGGGCGCAACGCGGTTCGTGCCGGCGTTACTCTGGCGCACCAATTGCCGGAGACGCCGTTCGAGGGGCGGATCGGATCGTCGACACCGATCCGAGGGCGGCGAACAAGGCTACGCCGATGTAGACCAGTTGCTCGGGAATGCGGAACCACAGCGGTGTGGCCGCCTGACCATCGAAGGGGATGTTGTCCACTGCCGCATGGATGTTCGCGGGGAGCAGCAGGACGAACATCAGGGCCAGGGCCAGGCCCGCGAGGCGGCGGACCGGGACGAGGATCAGGCCGAGGGCGCCCAGGTATTCCAGGACGCCGGTGGCGTAGACGGTGAAATCGGGGAAGGGAACGAAGGACGGGACCATGGCGACCAGGTCGCTGTGGTGGGGCATGACCGTCACGGAGTCGGGGACGAAGTGGGCGGTGCCGGTCATGACGAGCATGAAGGCGAGGCCGTGGGCTGCGGACGCCTGCCAGGTGGCGAAGCGGGTAATGCCCAGCGCGCCCAGGAGGCGGAGGATCAGGGTGGGGATGGACAGCAGGAGCAGGGTCTCGTACATGAGGCACCTCTGTGGGGACGAACCCGGTCAGTGGACGAAAGTCGTTGTACCGGTGGATGATTCGGCGATCGCCTGTCGACTGGGCAGCAGCAACGCAACCAGTGCGCCGACCGCGACGATGGCCGCGCCCACCTTGATCGCGGGAATGAGGCCGTCCACGTATTCCTGCGGGCTCAGATACGAGCCGTGCGAGGCGAACACCGACGCCAGCACCGCGACACCCATGGCGACACCCACCTCACGGATGGTGTTATTGGCGCCGGAGGCCATGCCCCGATCGGCCGGGGCGGCGCTGGCCATGACGGCGGTGGCGGTGGGCGCGAAGGTCAGGCCCATGCCGATGCCGCCCAGCACGAAGGGCAGGACGAAAGAACCGTAGGAGACGTCGACGGTCGTGATCAGAGCCATCCACAGCAGCGCCGCCGACAGGAACACCTGACCGATGGCGATCAGCGGCCGCACACCCACCCGATCGACGATCAGCCCGGCGAGCGGAGCCACCACCATCGGGGCCATGGTCCACGGCAGCGTCCGGATACCGGACTGCAGCGGCGTGTAGCCCTGGACCACCTGGAAGTACTGGGCCAGCAGGAAGATCGAGCCGAAGACGCCGAGGGAGAAGGTGAAGAGCACGGTATTGACCGCGGTGAAGCTGCGCGAACGGAAAAGCCGCAGCGGCAGCATGGGATCGGCCGAGCGGTTCTCCCACAGCACGAACGCCGCCAGCAGCGCCGCGCCGCCGATCAGTCCGGTCAGCACCTTGGCCGAGGTCCACCCGTCGGCCGCGCCGTGGATCACGCCCCAGACCACCGCGAGCACGCCACCCGCCGAGAGCAGCAGGCCGATCGGGTCCAATTTCCGTGCGCCGCCGAAGGATTCGTTCAGGACACGGGCGGCGAGCGGAGCGGCGACGATGCCGATCGGAACGTTGATCCAGAAGATCCACTGCCAGCTGAGTCCGTCGACGACCGCGCCGCCGACCACGGGTCCGAGCGCCACGCCGAGCCCGGAGATGCCGCCCCAGATGCCGATGGCCGCGCTGCGCATCCTCTCCGGTACCGCCGCCGACAGCAGTGTCAGCGACAGCGGCATCACCGCCGCCCCGCCGAAGCCCTGCACCGCCCGTGAGGCGATGAGCATCCACGGCTCGGTGGCCAGCGCGCACGCCGCCGAGGCCGCCGTGAACAGCGCGATGCCCATGACGAACATCCGCCGGCGGCCGATCCGGTCACCGAGCGCGGCGGCGGTGAGCAGCAGCGACGCGAAGGACAGCGTGTAGGCGTTCACGAACCACTGCAGGTCGGTGAGCGACGCGTGCAGTTCGGTGCGGATGACCGGCAGCGCGTTGGTGACCACGAGATTGTCCAGCGTGACCATGAACATCGGGATGCCCACGGCCGCCAGGATCGCGCCCAGCGGCCGCTGGCGGGCGGCATCGACGACCTGGTCGGTGAGGGTCGAGGTTTCCAGTGCTTCAGCCATGACCAATCCTTGTTGTTATCGACTGATAACTAGAGAGTATGCATCGACTGATAACATGTCAATGGGACGCTGGATTCCCGATGACGAGGAGGCTCGACAGGCATGACCAGGACCCGGATGACGGCCGGCGAACGCAGCGAAGAGGTACTCGGGGCGGCCATCTCCGCCTTCGCCGAATCCGGTTACGCGGGAACCAAAACCGACGAGATCGCCCGCCGCGCCGGAGTCTCGCAGCCGTATGTCATCCGCCTGTTCGGCACCAAGCAGCAGCTGTTCCTGGCCGTCCTGGAACGCGTCTGCGACCGTATCGAAGAGCTGTTCCGTGCCGGGGCCGCACAGGCCCCCGACGACGCCACGCCCAAGGATCGCCTGGACGCCATGGGCGAGCGCTTCGGAGACTTCTTACTGGAAGGTGATCTGCCGCGGGTCTTCCTGCAGGGCATCGCCGCGGCCGCGGACCCGGCCATCGGGGACGCCATTCGCACCCGATTCGGCAATATCTACGCGCTGGCCCGCGAGACCACCGGCGCGTCGGTCGGCGAGGTGCGCCGATTCGTGGCCACCGGCATGCTGCTCACGAATATGACCGCCATGCAGGTCACCGGACCCGATCCCATCCCCGCGTCCTGGGCCGAGGAGCTCACCGACAATCTCGGCGAGGAAGGGATCTGAGACGTCCGGCTCACTTCGGGTGCTGGACCCGCGCGCTCGCGTAGAGGCAAATCGCCGCCGCGGCAGCGAGATTCAGGCTTTCGGCGCGGCCGTGGATGGGAATGCGGATCCGGTGGGTGGCGCGGGCGGCGATGGCCTTGTCCAGGCCGTGGGCCTCGTTGCCGAACAGCCAGGCGACCGGGCCGCGCAGGATCTCGTCGGCATCGTCCAGATCGACCTCACCCTTGGCGGTGGTCGCCAGCACGGCGATCCCCGCGCGCTCCAGCGCATCCAGGGTGGCGTCGATGTCACGGGAGCGGGCGACCGGAACGTGGAAAAGGCTACCGGCACAGGCGCGTACACATTTTCCATTGTGCGGATCGACCGAATCACCGGCCAGCACAACACCATCCGCGCCGACGGCGTCGGCCACCCGGATCAGGGTGCCGGCATTGCCGGGGTCCGCGATCTCGACCGGGACGGCCAGCATGCGCGGCGACCCGTCGATGATCTCCGGCAGCGGCACATCCACCTGGCGGCACACCGCGATCAGGCCGGGCGGAGTCACGGTCTCCCCCAGCATCTCCGCGGCGCGATCACTGACCAGCGTGGTCCGCACCCGTTGCGCGGCAGCGCCGGCCACCAGCTCGTGTTCGCGTTCGGCGGCCTTGGAGGAGTAGAACAGCTCCTCGATCCGCCCGGTGTCCAGTGCGGCCTCCACCGAATTCGCGCCCTCGGCCAGGAACAGGCCGGTCTTGCGGCGCACCGGCGCGCGATGGAGCTTGACCGCAGAAACGACCCGCGGGTTGTGCTCGGAGAGCACGTCCACGGGTCGTTTCGAGTGTTGCGTCGTCACGCAGGCCGAATCAGGCGGCCGGGGCGTTGACGTCGGCGGGCAGCGCGGCCTTGGCGGCGGCCACCAGCTGGGCGAACGCCTCGGCGTCGGACACCGCGAGCTCGGCCAGGATCTTGCGGTCCACCTCGATGCCGGCGGCCTTCAGGCCCTGCATGAAGCGGTTGTAGGTCATGTCGTTCAGACGCGCGGCGGCGTTGATACGAGTGATCCACAGCTGACGGAAGTCACCCTTCCGCGCCCGGCGGTCCCGGTAGGCGTAGGTGAGCGAGTGCAGCTGCTGTTCCTTGGCCTTGCGGTACAGGCGCGACCGCTGGCCACGGTAGCCCTTGGAGGCCTCGAGAACGGAACGGCGCTTCTTCTGAGCGTTGACGGCCCTTTTGACGCGTGCCACTTGTCAGTCCTTGATCGAATAAGGGGCGCTGGGTCTTTCGCGTGGACCCGGTGAGTGCGCCCGAGGTTGGTCGTTGATGCGTTCCGCGAACGGATCGCGAGCGGCTGGCTCAGCCGAATTACTTGGCGAGCAGCTTCTTGACGCGAGCGGCGTCCGCCTTCGCGACGACCTCCACGCCGTCCAGACGACGAGTCCGGGTGGACGGCTTGTGCTCGAGCAGGTGGCGACGGTTCGCCTGCTGACGCAGCAGCTTGCCGCTGCCCGACACCTTGAATCGCTTCGAGGCGCCGCTGTGGCTCTTCATCTTCGGCATGGATTCCTCAATCTGTCGTGCCGGAGGCGCGCGTCAGCGCGCCACCGGAGCTTCTCATTACTGCTGCGGGGTGGCCGGTTCGGCAGCCGGAGCTGCGGTCTCGGCCGGGGCCGGAGCCGGGGTCTCGGCCTGGACCGTGCCGCCCTGGGCCGCGGACTGCTGGGCCTTCACCCGCGTCTTCGCACCCTTGTGGGGCGCGAGGACCATGGTCATGTTCCGGCCGTCCTGCTTGGCCGAAGTTTCGACGAAACCGAGGTCAGCGACGTCGGCGGCCAGTCGCTGCAAGAGCCGGAAGCCGAGTTCCGGACGCGACTGCTCGCGACCACGGAACATGATGGTGACCTTGACCTTCGACCCGGCCTCGAGGAAGCGCATCACGTGGCCGCGCTTGGTGGCGTAGTCGTGGTCATCGATCTTCGGCCGGAGCTTCTGCTCCTTGATCACGGTCTGAACCTGGTTCTTCCGGGACTCACGCGCCTTCTGCGCGGTCTCGTACTTGAACTTGCCGTAGTCCATGATCTTGCACACCGGCGGGCGTGCATCCGGCGCGACCTCGACCAGGTCGAGGTCAGCTTCCTGAGCGACGCGTAGTGCATCTTCAACACGCACGATCCCAACCTGCTCGCCACCCGGTCCGATGAGTCGGACCTCGGGAACGCGGATGCGATCGTTGATGCGGGTCTCAGTGCTGATGGGGCCTCCTAGGTCAAGCGGTTCGTCAACGACCGCAAGCAATAACTGCAACCCCAATTCCAACACGAAAGCCCCGTGCTGGTATTTCACCACCACGGGGCCCGAGTCGACCGATCCTCGACGCAAACAGCTCGCGTCGCACCGCACGCAGGAAAAACCCACACGCAGAACCCATCAAGCAAATGATGGGCGACCGGACCGCCTGATCTGACCGGAAAGGCCGATCGACGGTGGGAGTCGGGCTCCACTTGATGCCCCGAGTCGGTTGCAGGAACCAGTCCGGGACGGTCGTCGCGGAAGAGTCTAACACTCATAGCGGTGAGCTCCGAATCGGCGGCCCCGCGACCAGCACCGACCCGCACGATGGGATGCTCTACCGCATGAGCGAGGCAATCACGAGCGACGAATCGGCCCTCATCGACGGCGAGGTGGTCCGCGAACTGGCCGAGATCCCGGCCGTCGAGGTCATCAGCCGCGCCGCCGTCATGCTGATGAGCTCCGCCGCCGAGAAGCTCGGCCTCGGCGAAGCCGATCCTGCCACCAGCCCTCACCTCGACCTCGACGAGGCCCGCCGCGTCATCACCGCCCTCGCCGGCCTGATCACCGCCTCCGTCGAATACCTCGGCCCGCACGCCGGCCCCCTCCGCGAAGGCCTCCAATCCCTCCAGCGCGCCTTCCGCGAATCCTCCGCCTACCCCGACGCCCCCGGCGCCGGCCCGGGCGAGAAGTACACCGGCCCGGTGTACTGAAATCAACCGCTCGGCCGATTTCGGGGCCGATCCACCCCCGCCCGCTCATCGGCCTGCGGCCGTAGGTCGAGAACCTGCGCCGACCGCGCCCCAGCGGGGGAAATCGCAATCGCCGTATCGGTGGGGACGAGATCCGTTGCCGGGCACGGCTGTTCCAGTGAGCAAGGTCGAGACTGTGCGGCCGAGTGTCTCAGGGGTGGGGTGCGATTCCGGCGAGGAGGGTCGCGACTACGACGTCCACGTCGACTTCGGCGGGCCGGGTGCCGGGGAGCATTGCGGTGAGGACGGTGTCGTGACAGATGCCGACGAGGAGGGCGGTTGCGGCGGTGGTATCGGCGTCCGAAGCGAGGCGGGACAGGTCACGTTCGGCGCGGAGGTAGCGGGCCAGTAGTTCGCGCCAATCATCATTGTGGGCTTTGGATTCGACGTAGCGGGCCAGTACGGCCGGACTGGACAGCAGGCCGGTGAAGACCGGGAGAACTGCGCGGTGCAGGGTGAGGCCGGCGCGCAGGTACAGCGCGAGGTTCTCCTGGACGGTCGCGGTACCGGGGGTGGGCAGGGGGCCCAGGTCGGCGTGGGCGGCGGCGACGTGGGCGCCGACGGCCGCGGCCAGCAGGGCGTCCTTGTCGGGGAAGTGGTTGTAGAGGACGCCGTCGGCGACACCGGCCGCGCGGGCGATGGCGCGGACGGTGAGGCCGGCCGCACCCTGGCCGGCGAGGAGGCGCTGGGCGGTGGTGACGAGGTGATCGCGGAGGTTGCGGTCGTCGTCGGCGCCGCGCAGCACCGCCGCCTTTCTCGGGGACATGGGTTCTTACGGTAGCGGGCGGGTCGCGGTGACCAGGTAGGCCGCATTGCGGAGTCGGACGCCGCCGGGGGTGACGAAGGGGGTCAGGGCGGTCGAGACGGCCGTGCGGACTGCGCCGTCGGTGGTGAAACCGGACAGCGAGCGGTGGTAGCGCAGCGGGCCCCAGTCGATGATGAAGTCGGTGGCGTCGTCCAGGTCGCGACCCCAGAGACCCTCGGCCTCACGGTGTTCGACGTCGATGTCGCGGAAACCGGTGGCGGTCAACAGATCCCGAATGGCTTGGGGGTCGGCCAGCGGACCATGGGTGTGCGTGATCTCGAAGTCGGCGAGATGCTGTGCGGCCGCACCGAATACGACCCCGAGGTCGGTGCCGGGCATGGGCGGCATGGTGGCGAAGGCGAGGCGACCGCCGGGGCGCAGGGCGCGGGCGATATTGGCGAAGGCGGCCACCGGGTCGGCGAAGAACATGATGCCGAAGCGGCTCAGGGCAGCGTCGAAAGCGCTGTCGGGGAAGGGGAATACCTGGGCGTCGCCTTGTTCGAAGGTGACGTTGTGGACAGCCTCTGCGGTGGCGAGGGTGCGAGCCCGGGCGAGCATCGGGCCGGAGAGGTCGATGCCGGTGGCGGATCCGGCACCGGTGCGGCGGGCGGCGGCGCGGGTCAATTGGCCGTTGCCGCAACCGATGTCGAGAACCTGATCACCGGTGGATACGCGGGCGGCGGTCAGCAGGGGCTCGTTGAAGCCGTGATTCACCGCGTCGTAGCGGTCGTGGTTGCCGGCCCAGTGTTCGCCCTCGTAGCCGTTCCAGGCGTCAGACTGGGCAGTATTGACAATTTCGGTCATGACAGGCTCCTAAATGAACGATGGTTCATGAACGTACGTTCATAATGCGCCCCGCTCCCCACCCGGGTCAAGAGCCCCGGGAGACATGGGGTTTCGGCTGTCGGTGGGCTGTGCAATCCTCAGGACATGGCACGGATACTGCTGGTTCCCGGCTTCTGGCTGGGCGCATGGGCGTGGGAGGAAGTGGCCGGGCAGTTGCGGTCACTCGGGGACGAGGTCGAGGCACTGACCCTGCCGGGTCTGGATCCGGCAGATCCGCAGCGGTTGTCGGCAACCCTGGAGACACAGGCGCGCGCCATCGTCGCGGCCGGCCGCGAGGGCGATGTGCTGGTGGCCCATTCGGGCGCCGGTGCGGTCGCGTACATGGCGACAAATCAAGCGCCGGAACTGTTTTCGCGCGTCATCTACGCCGACAGCGCGCCCATGCCCGAGGGGTTCGTCCTCAACCCGGCCCTCGGGGACGCGGCGGAGTTTCCGCTACCGGACACCTGGGCCGAGGTGGAGGCCATGGGGAACAGCCTGGCCGGATTGGACGAGGCGATGCTGGCCCGCTTCCGGGAGCGGGCGGTGCCGGTCCCGGCCGGCGTGGCGGGGCACCCGGTAACGCTCGGCGATTCGGCTGCGCGACTGAAGGTTCCGACCACCGTGATCTGCTGCAGTTTCCCCTCGGAGCTGGTCCAGCAGCTACGCGACGCCGGGGAGCCGCCGCTGTTCCGGGAGCTGCGGAACATCGACGCGGAGTACGTGGACCTGCCGACCGGGCACTGGCCGATGTGGTCGAAACCGGAGGAACTCGCCGAGTTGATCCATGAGACGGCACAGCACTGATTCCACTGAAATTTCAACGACCAGTTGGCTAATACCCAGCGACAGAATTGCGCGCAAATAGTCGGTCGCTCGGCTTGCTGCCAGCTCAGCGAAGCCGTTAACACTCGCCACCACGTGGGAAATAGTGGGTTGCGGGGCAATCGCCTGCGCGGCTGGATGATCTAAAGCTTTGGCGTCACGCGGGTGGTGCTGGTTGGATGCCGGAGTATCGCCTCGTTCGACGCGGACGCGGGCGAAGTCCTGCATACTACGACGGGCAGCGGCAAGGCTGTCCTCACATCGAGATCGAACGGAATCTTCGGGGGTTGTACATGAATGAACTGATGTCCCAAGGCGAACGTGGACGCCGCATCCGGCGCAGCGTCCTTCCGATCATGATCGCCGCCGCCGCGACCGCCGCGCTGGTGTCGGGCTGCTCCTCGTCCTCCAGCTCGGACAGCAAGGCCACCACCTCGCAGGCGGCCCCACCGTCGCAGCTGCCCGACGGCGCGCAGATCGTCGCCGAATCCGCCAAGACCACCCAGACCCTGCAGTCGGTGCACGTGGTCATGGATGTCCAGAACCTTCCCACCCTCCCCGTCGAGAGCCTCGAGGCCGACGTCACCAACCAGCCGCAGGGCCAGGGCCAGGCCATCGGTCAGGCCAAGGTCAAGGTCAAGCCGGACGCCGACTTCACCGACACCAAGTTCATGGTCGTCGACAAGACCCTCTACACCGGCGACGGCAGCAAGTACTCCCCGGTCGGCCCCGCCGAGAAGATCTACGATCCGGGCGTTCTCCTGGACAAGGACAAGGGCCTCGCCAATGTCATTGCGCAGGTGAAGAACGCGAAGGCCGAGGGCCGCGAGAAGATCGACGGCGTCGACACCGTGAAGGTGAGCGGCACCATCGACGCCTCGGTGTTCGACCCGGTCGTGCCGCAGATCGGCAAGGACGGCGGCACCTTCCCCATCACCCTGTACATCAAGGACGTCGCTCCGCCGAGCGGCGCCGGCACCACGCTGCCGTCCACGGCCGCCTCGCCGGGCACCGGCCCCAACCTGGTGCGCGCCGTGGTGACCAAGGACTCGGGCACCGTCACGGTTACCCTGTCCAACTGGGCGAAGCCGGTCCACGTCACCAAGCCCGGCAGCTGATCGCGCGCATCCCTGTCATGTGAGTTCGGAGCCGGTTCGGGGAAAAAGCAACGGCGGCAACGGCTGTCGTCTGCCCACCCCGGACCGGCTTTCGCATTTCGGCACGCAGTCCGAAATGCCATTGCCTATAACGAATTCCGGCCCGCCCCGCGAGCTGGTTAGTCTGCAGCTATCTCGGCTGCACGCTTAAGAGATTGTTCAGTGAAATGCAAGGCGCGGCAGCGACGATTTCGTCAGAAAGTTCAAACGTCGTGCCTGCGTGTGGAGGGATGCTATGACGATCGAACGACCAGAGGCCGAGGCGACGATCGAACGACCAGAGGCCGAGGCGACGATCGAACGCCCGGAAGCCGAGGCGACGATCGAACGCCAGGAACCCGAAGGGGAGTTCCGCCGGCCCCCGATGGACGGCCCACCGCCGGTATCGAATGTCTGGGTCTACGACGGCAAAGCCTACGACCTCAGCGACTGGATTTCCAAGCATCCGGGCGGCGAGTTCTTCATCGGCCGGACCAAGAATCGCGACATCACCTCGATCGTCGGTTCGTACCACAAGAATCCGGAGGCCATCGGCCGCATCCTGAAGAAGTACGCACTGGATCGCGACGCCCTGCCCGAGGACATCCACCCCAAGGCCAACGCGCCCGCCTTCCTCTTCAACGAGGGCTTCGACAGCTGGCGCGACACCCCGAAGTTCACCTTCGACAACAAGGACGACCTGCTCCACCAGGTGAAGGCCCGGCTCAAGGAACCCGAGCTGGCCGCCCGCATCCGGCGCATGGACACCTACTTCAACATCGTGGTGGCCACGCTGGCCGTGCTGTACTTCGCGGTGCAGGGCCTGCGGTTGTTCGAGCGCAGCTGGATGCCGCTGCCGGTGTTCGTGATCGCCATGGTGCTGCTGCGCAGCTCGCTGGCCGGCTTCGGGCACTACGCCATCCACCGCGCTCAGAAGGGCATGAACAAGATCTACACGAATGCCTTCGACTTCAATTACGTCGCACTGGCTTTCGTGACCGCGGACGGCCACGCCCTGCTGCACCACCCGCACACCCAGAGTGAAGTCGACATCAAGAAGAACGTCTTCACCATGATGATGCGGGTCCCGCGGCTGTACCGGGTGCCGATCCACACCCTGCACAAGTTCGGTCACACCATCACCGGCATGACCATCCGCCTGCTCGACGTCTGCCGCCTCACCCGCAAGGTGGGCATCAAGGACATGTACGGCACCTGGGGCGGCGCGCTGCCGCACTTCATCGGTTCCTTCGGCGTGCGCTTCCTGCTGCTGGGCGAGCTGATCGTGTTCACCGTGATGGGGGACTTCTGGGCCTGGGCACTGCAATTCGTGATCACGCTGTGGATCTCCACCTTCCTGGTCGTGGCCAGCCACGACTTCGAACTGGAGACCGAGGAGATCGAGTCGAACTCCGAGGACTGGGGCGTCAACCAGATCGAGCAGGCCTACGACCTCAAGGTGGTCGGCAACCGCTACGTCGACTGCTTCCTGTCCGCGGGCCTGAGTTCGCACCGGGTGCATCACGTCCTGCCCTACCAGCGCAGTGGTTTCGCGAACATCGCGACCGAGGACGTGCTGCGCGAGGAGTCCGCGAAGTTCGGGGTGGAGTGGCTGCCGGCCAAGAGTTTCTTCACCGACCGCTTCCCCAAGCAGATCCGCACCTACATTCTCGCGCCGTCCGACGACGCGGTGGAGCGCAAGTGGGGGTTCGTCAAGGAGCACTTCTCACCACTTGCTCTGAAGACCTGCGCCGTCTACACGGTTCAGGGCTTCACCGGAATCGGAACCGTCTGAACCGATTCCACTACCGCGGTGCGTTCGCGCATGCACCGGCCGCACCGCGGGTCGTCATATCGAAACGAGGGGAGAATTTCGTGTCAATCACCATCGATGAAGAGGGCGCCCGCCCCTCGACGGCGGCGACCCGGCTCGCGGGGGGCGAGCCCGGCTCGGGCTTCCTACACCGCGAAGGCTTCGCACCCGCCCCGCTGCGGCCCACCCCGCCGACCACCGTCGGCGTGATCGAATCCATCGCGACCGGTTCGCCGGACCAGATCTTCTCGCAGGCCGACGCCGCCGCCCAGGTCGCCGGACTGTTCACCGATCCGGTGCAGCAGGCCCGGATTCCGCGGATCTACCAGAAGACCCGGATCACCACCCGCCACCTCGCGGTCGACCCGATCGACCCCGAATTCCTGTCCTACAGCAAGGAAGTCGGCACCATCCGGGACCGCATGAACACCTTCTACGAGCACGCGGTGCCGCTGGCCGTGGAGGTGGCCGGGCGCGCCACCGCGCATCTGGAGGACCGGGCGTCGGAGATCGGCATGCTGGTCTTCGCCACCAGCACCGGCTTCATCGCGCCCGGCGTGGACGTGGCCGTGGTCAAGCAGCTGGGCCTGTCCCCCGCCGTCAACCGCGTCATCGTGAACTTCATGGGTTGCGCCGCGGCCATGAACTCGGTGCGCGCCGCGGTGGACTACGTCAGGGCGCACCCGGACAAGAAAGCGCTGGTCATCTGCATCGAACTGAGCTCGGTGAACGCCGTGTTCGACGACAATATCAACGATGTCATCATCCACAGCCTCTTCGGAGACGGATGCGGCGCGGTGGTGGTCGGGGCCAGCCAGCCGCAGCAGCCGCTGCCGGCCGGCGCGGTGGTCATCCGCGACAGCTTCAGCTACCTGTTCGACGACGCGGAGGACGGAATCGTCCTGGGCGTCAACGACAATGGCATCACCTGCGAGCTGTCGGAGAACCTGCCGCAGTACATTCTGCGCGGCGTGGACCCGGTGGTGACCGGCGTGCTGGCGCGCAATGGCATGACCAAGTCCGACATCGACCTGTGGGCGATCCACCCGGGTGGCCCGAAGATCATCGAGGAGTCCGTGCGCTCGCTCGGACTCGGCTCCGAGCAGGCGGCGACCAGCTGGGACGTCCTCGCCGAGTACGGCAACATGCTCAGCGTCTCGCTGATCTTCGTGCTCGAGCAGATGATCGCGCAGCAGGCCACGCAGCCGATATCGACCGGGGTGGCGTTCTCGTTCGCACCCGGCGTCACCCTCGAGGGTGTCGTCTTCGACATCATCCGCCCCTGATCCGGGCATCAGTTTCCGTCCAGAGAGCCCAGCAGCCATGCAACTCATCAGATTCCTCATCTCCATCTCGTGGATGCGGATCGCCGGCGTCATCGCCTCCGGTCTGGTCTGCGGTGCGGCCAATACCTACCTGGTGACATTGATTCGGGGAGTGGTGTCACCGGAACCGCATCCGGGCGTCACGGTGCAGGCGTTCGTCGCGACCGCGCTGATCATCCTGGTCAGCGGCGTGATCTCGCAGGTGCTGCTGATCCGGCTCGCGCAGGAGGCCATCTACCGCCTGCGCGCGGACCTGAGCGCTCGCATCGTGTCCGCGCCGCTCGAACACCTCGAGCGGCTCGGGCAGCACCGCCTCATCGCGACCCTGACCGAGGATGTGCGGTCACTGTCGCAGGCGGTCACCGCCATTCCGAGCATCTGCATCGACCTGGCGACCATCATCGGCTGCTTCGTGTTCCTCGCGATCGTGTCCGGCCCGATCTTCGCTACCACCGTCGCGGGTACCCTGCTCGGAATCGCCTGTGTCGAAACGGTTCTCAAGAAGGTGCGGCACCTGTACCAGGCCGCCCGCGAGAACGAGGACGGCCTGCTGCGGTCCTTCCAGGAGGTGTCGCTGGGCATCAAGGAGCTCAAGCTGCACCGCGGGCGGCGGCGCGACTTCATGGATCGGCAACTGCTCGGCTCCGCCGAGAAACTGCGGGTACAGAACGTCGACGCCGGCTCCAAGTTCACCTTCGCCCAGGGTTTCGGCCAGCTGCTGCAGCTGGGCACCATGGCCCTGATCCTGTTCGGCCTGGCGCGCGCCCTGGACCTGCCGCAGAACGTCATGGTCGGCTACGTCCTGGTCACCACGTTCCTCTCGATGCCCATGCAGAACTTCATGCACCGCATTCCCGACCTGCTGCGCGGTGACGTGGCACTGGCCAAGATTCGCTCGCTGAATCTGTCCATCCAGACCGCGCACGACGAATCCACGCTGCCCTACACCGAGCGTCCTGCCGCCACCGCAGCGCGGCTGGAACTCAACGACGTCAGCTACAACTACCTGACCGAAGCGCCGTCGGCCTTCCCGCCCGTGCCGGGTGGTCCGCCGCCCGGCACCGGAGCGCACCCGGGTGGCGGTGCGCGGCCGCACCCCGGCGGCGGCGGACGACCCGGCGCACCCGGTGCGCCCATGGGCGGACGGCCCGGACCGCATCCGGGTGGCCGGCCCGGCGGCCCGCCGCCCGGCCACGGCCCGCGCGGCACCGATCGGCCGGATGTCAATGGCCACCGTTTCGTCGACCACGGCGGCCACCCCGTCCCGATGGGCGCGCCCATGGCGCCGCCCCAGGCCGACGGGTCCGGCTTCCACCTCGGACCGCTCGACCTGACCTTCTCACCCGGTCAGATCAGCTTCATCGTGGGCGGCAACGGCAGCGGCAAGTCGACGCTGGCCAAACTGATCACGGGCCTGTACGTCCCGCAGCACGGCCATCTGTCGCTCAATGGCGAGACGATCGACCACGAGAACATCGAGTGGTTCCGGCAGAACTCGTCGGCGGTCTTCACCGACTTCCACCTGTTCGAGGACTACCTGGGCTTCGACGAAGGCGTCGACGAGGAGGTCCGCAAGTACCTGAAGGAACTCCAGATCGACCACAAGGTCACCGTGGAGAACGGCCGGCTGTCCACCATCGCGCTCTCCCAGGGGCAGCGAAAGCGCCTGGCGCTCTTGACCGCCCTGCTCGAGGATCGCCCGATCTACATGTTCGACGAGTGGGCCGCGGACCAGGAACCGAAGTTCCGCGACGTCTTCTACCGGGAAATCCTGGTGAAGCTCAAGGAACGCGGCAAGACCGTCATCGTGATCACCCACGACGACCGCTACTTCGACTGCGCCGACCAGATCGTGAAACTCGACTTCGGCCACATCGCCGAGGTCAAGGAACTCAGCCCGCCGCTCGCGGCCGCCGAGTAGGCACGAAATACGAAGGCCCCGCACCGATTCCGGTGCGGGGCCTGTTGTCTGCGCTCAGCAGTCGATCTCCACTTCGGCCGCGACGGTGACGCAATAGCCGAGGGGCAGGGTGGTCATGCCGACAGCTGTGCGTGCGTGCCGGCCGATCTCCGGGCCGAACACGTCGAGAACCACGTCGGAAAAGCCATTGATGACGGTCGTCGTGCCCGCGAAGCCGTGATCGGCGTTCACCATGCCATTGACCATGAGCCACGCCGAGATCCGGTCCAGATCACCGAGTTCGACCTCCAGGGCCGCGATCATGGCGAGGGCCGCGCCCCGCGCGGATTCGGCTGCCGCGGCAGGCGATACGACGCTCGGCACCTTGCCGAACGGACCGGCCGGACGCCCGTCGTCGGTGAGCGCACCGTGCCCCGACACCAGAACCCGCCGCCCCGAAACCCGGACCCACGCAAACGGAACATTCAGAGCGGGCGGCGGCTTCACGACCGGAGGCAGCCGGATCCCCAACACCGCCAACCGTTCCGCGACAGCTCCCATGACCATCCCTTCCGATCCCGAATGATGGCATGCCGATCGGGCGTGAACGGCCCGATCGGCACCCGTGAGCATCAGCGGAGAGCGGCGGCCTTGCGGCGGGCGGCGGCTGCCTTCTTGGCGGCGGTGGCCTGGGCGTCGGTCTTCGGGGCGGCCTTCTTGGCCGGAGTCTTCTTGGCTGCCTTCTTTGCCGGCGTGGGTTCGGCGAGGGAGGCGGACTGGGCGGCGAGGACGTCCTTCAGGAACTGGCCTGTGTAGCTTTCCGGGACTCCGGCAATGTCTTCCGGGGTGCCCTGGGCGATGACCAGGCCGCCGCCGGAGCCGCCCTCGGGGCCCATGTCGAGGACCCAGTCGGAGGTCTTGATGACGTCGAGGTTGTGCTCGATGACGATGACCGTATTGCCCTTGTCCACCAGGCCGTTGATGACCGTCAGGAGCTTGCGGATGTCCTCGAAGTGCAGACCGGTGGTGGGCTCGTCGAGGATGTAGATGGTGCGGCCGGTGGAACGCTTCTGGAGTTCGGCGGCCAGCTTCACGCGCTGGGCCTCACCGCCGGAGAGCGTGGGGGCGGACTGGCCGAGGCGAACGTAGCCGAGGCCGACATCAACCAGGGTCTTGAGGTAGCGGTGGATGGAGGTCACCGGCTCGAAGAATTCCGCCGCCTCCTCGATCGGCATATCGAGGACCTCGGCGATGGTCTTGCCCTTGTAGTGCACCTCGAGGGTCTCGCGGTTGTAGCGCGCACCGTGGCAGACCTCGCAGGGGACGTACACGTCCGGGAGGAAGTTCATTTCGATCTTGAGGGTGCCATCACCCGAGCACGCCTCGCAGCGGCCGCCCTTCACGTTGAAGGAGAACCGGCCCGGCTGATAGCCGCGCACCTTGGCCTCGGTGGTGGCCGCGAACAGGGTGCGGATCTTGTCGAAAACGCCTGTGTACGTAGCCGGATTCGAGCGCGGCGTGCGGCCGATCGGCGACTGGTCGACCTGCACCAGCTTGTCCAGGTGATCGAGACCGTTGACGCGGGTGTGGCGGCCGGGCACCTGCCGCGCGCCGTTCAGCTTGTTCTGGAGAACAGTGGCCAGAATGTCGTTGACCAGCGTCGATTTACCCGAACCCGACACGCCGGTGATCGAAGTCAGCACGCCCAGTGGGAAACTCACGTCGATGTTCTTCAGGTTGTGCTCGATCGCGCCGACCACCGTGAGCTGCTTGCGTTTGTCGATCGGCCGCCGCACCAGCGGCACCTCGATCTGCTCACGGCCGGAAAGGTAAGCGCCCGTGAGCGATCCCTTGTCCTTGAGCAGCCCCTCGTACGGACCCGAGTACACCACCTGACCGCCGTGCTCACCGGCCAGCGGGCCGATATCGACCACCCAGTCCGAGGCGTGAATGGTGTCTTCGTCGTGCTCGACCACGATGAGCGTATTGCCGAGACTCTTCAGCCGCGTGAGGGTTTCGATGAGCCGGCGATTGTCGCGCTGGTGCAGGCCGATCGACGGCTCGTCCAGCACGTACAGCACGCCCACCAGGCCGGAACCGATCTGGGTGGCCAGGCGAATACGCTGCGCCTCACCGCCGGACAGCGTGGCCGCGGCGCGCGAGAGCGTCAGGTACTGCAGACCGACATCCAGCAGGAAGCCCAGACGAGCCTGGATCTCCTTGATCACCTGCGCCGCGATCGCCGCCTGGCGATCGTCGAGGGTCAGGGAGTTCAGGAACTTCGCGGCATCACCGATGGACAGATCCGACAGGTCCGCAATGGATTTGTGCTCCGGCCCCGCCGACAACGTGACCGCCAGAATCTCCGGCCGCAGTCGTGCGCCATTGCAGACGGGGCACGGGATGTCCCGCATGTACCCGTCGTAGTGCTCCTTCATCGCCTCCGATTCGGTGGCGTCCATGCGCCGCTGCAGGAACGGCATCACGCCCTCGAAATCGGCGTAGTACGAACGCTTGCGGCCGTAACGGTTGGTGTAGGAGACGTGCACCTGCTCGGAGCTGCCCTCCAGGACCGCCTTGCGGGCCTTGAGCGGCAACTGGTTCCACGGCGTGTCCATGGAGAAGCCGATGGCCTCGGCCAGACCCGACAGCAGACGGGTGAAGTATTCGGCGGTCTGGCCGCGCGCCCAGGGCGCGATCGCACCGTCAGCGAGGCTCAGATCCGGGTCCGGCACAACGAGATCCGGATCGACCTCCTTCCGGATACCGAGACCCGTGCAATCCGGGCAGGCGCCGTAGGGCGAGTTGAAGGAGAACGATCGCGGTTCCAGATCCTCGATATCGAGGGGATGCCCGTTCGGGCAGGCCAGCCGCTCGGAGAAGCGCCGTTCCCGATCGTGGGCGTGCTCGTCGCGATCCACGAAGTCCAGCACCACGATGCCGTCGGCCAGCCGCAGCGCGGTCTCGATCGAATCGGTCAGGCGCTGTTTGGAACTCGGCTTCACGGCGAGGCGGTCCACGACCACCTCGACATCGTGCTTCTCCTGCTTCTTCAGCTTCGGCGGATCGGTCAGCGGATGCACCACGCCGTCGACCCGGACCCGCGAGTAGCCCTGCGAGTTCAGCGACTCGAACAGGTCCACGAATTCGCCCTTGCGGGTGCGCACCACGGGCGCGAGCACCTGGAACTTGGTGCCCTCCTCCATGTCCAGCACCTGATCCACGATCTGCTGCGGGGTCTGCTTGGCGATCAGATGGCCACAGACCGGGCAGTGCGGGGTGCCCGCGCGCGCGAACAGCAGACGCAGATAGTCGTAGACCTCGGTGATGGTGCCGACCGTGGACCGCGGATTGCGGTTGGTCGACTTCTGGTCGATGGACACCGCCGGGGACAGGCCCTCGATGAAATCCACATCCGGCTTGTCCATCTGCCCCAGGAACTGGCGGGCATACGCGGACAGCGATTCCACGTACCGCCGCTGACCCTCGGCGAAAATCGTATCGAAGGCGAGCGAGGACTTTCCGGACCCGGACAGACCAGTGAAAACGATGAGACTGTCGCGGGGTAGGTCGAGATCGACCCCTTTGAGGTTGTGCTCCCGCGCTCCGCGCACCGTCAGGCGATCCGCCACTGGCCATCCTTCCAACGTTTCAGCATCCAGACATACCCCCGACGCCATGCTAGGGGCACCCACCGACAAGTTTGATTACGCGTGCTGAAACGCTGGTCACAGCCTATTTATTGCGAGATGTGACTAGACCGGCCGATCGGCGGGCACGGCCGTGGCGCCCGCCACACTCGGCAGCTCCCGCCGCACACAGCCCGCGATGGCCCGCGGCTGCAGGACCCGATCCCGGTCCCGATCGCGCGAGCGGCCCTCGGCGCCGGCCGCGGTGACCAGCGCGAGATCGCCGTCGAAGCGCCGATACAGCAGCCGGCCGCGACGAGTACCGGCATCGGTGAAGAACAGATAGGGCAGCCCGCCCAGGCACAGCCGGGCCCTCGCCTCGTCTTCGAGCAGGACCGGCACGCCGTCGCGCATCCGGCCCTGGGTCCGCACGCCGAGCGGACCGGTCCAGCAGACCACCGCCTCGGATCCGGTCTCGGCATCGATGAACAGGTGCGCGTCGTAATCCATGGCATCCAGCACCCGCGCCGCAGCGGCGGGTGTGGCCACCTGTAATCGACAGTCCTTGCGCCGCACGATCGGTCGCGGCTCGGTCACCGCGGACAGCGAGGGCCGCGCGGGATCCGGCCAGGGCCGGGACAATTCGTCCGGCGGGCAGCCCAGCCGCAGATCCAATCGCTCCAGCGCGAAGGTGGCCGCGAACCGCCCCGGCCCGGCGACCTGCACCCGGAACGCCTTCGCCGGCGTCCGGACACCCGCCTGCACCAGCGTGCTCTCGACCTCGGAGTCGGGCCAGCGCAAGCGTGCCCGCACCGGCCCTTGGACCCCGTGCCGGCGCAGGATCCTGCCCAATCCGCGCACCACCCGGGTCACCTCCCCCGACGGGACGGGCCCGTGCGTGGTCACCACGAAATCCGGATCGAGTCCACTCGACCACACGTCGAATGCGCCCATGCCGACCCCGCTCTCCCTGTTCCGACCCGGCAACGCGCCTCCATGGCAACACACCACGGTCACCCTTGACAGTGCCGAAGGTCCCAAAACAGACCACTTTCGGGGAAGAGTCTCCGACAAAAATTGCCGGATAAATTTCCGGACAGTTCGGGCGCCGGAAACTAGGGACCTTCGGCGGTATCCGCACCTCTTCCCGCGAGATACGTTTGCCCCTACCATTTCGCGCGCCCACGACCCGAGCTTGGAGGCCGTCGTGATCAAAGTCTTCCTGGTCGACGATCATGAGATCGTCCGCCGCGGTCTGACCGACCTGCTGGAGGAGGATCCCGAACTGACCGTCGTCGGCGAGGCCGGTGACGTCGCCCAGGCACTGGCCCGGATCCCGGCACTGCGCCCCGACGTGGCGGTGCTGGACGTACGCCTGCCCGACGGCAACGGCATCGAGCTGTGCCGCGACCTGCTCGCCGACATCGACGACCTGCGCTGCCTGATCCTCACCTCCTACACCGACGAACAGGCCATGATGGACGCCATCCTGGCCGGCGCCAGCGGCTACGTGGTCAAGGACATCAAGGGCATGGAGCTGGCCAAGGCCATCAAGGAGGTGGGCGCGGGCCGTTCGCTGCTGGACAATCGCGCGGCCGCCGCGCTCATGACACGGCTGCGGCGCAGCACCGAATTCGACGGCCCGCTGGCCGGTTTGACCGATCAGGAACGCAAGCTGCTGGACCTGCTCGGCGACGGCCTCACCAATCGGCAGATCGCGGAACGGATGTTCCTGGCAGAGAAGACCGTCAAGAACTACGTGTCCCGGCTGCTGGCCAAACTCGGCATGGAACGCCGCACCCAGGCCGCCGTCCTGGCCTCGAAATTGCGTACGGGACAGCCACGTTCGGCATGACAACCATCCGGCAACGTCGGCCGGAATAGAATCCCGCTTGCCGTGTCGTATCCGCCGGACCGCAGGACAACCATGCACGACACACCCCGCACCGGTCCCTACTCGGTGCGTGAAACGCTGTCGCAGTTGCGATTACGCGAACTGCTCACCGAGGTCAAGGACCGGGTCGAACAGATCATCGACGCCCGGGATCGCATCGACGGGCTGGTCGAGGCCATGCTCGCGGTCACCTCCGGCCTCGATCTGGACCAGACCCTGAGCACGATCGTGCGCGCCGCCACCATCCTGGTCGACGCCCGTTTCGGGGCGCTGGCGGTGCGTGGG
This sequence comes from Nocardia sp. NPDC101769, assembly GCF_044766925.1. Lineage (NCBI taxonomy): Bacteria > Bacillati > Actinomycetota > Actinomycetes > Mycobacteriales > Nocardiaceae > Nocardia > Nocardia sp. NPDC101769. Next base: position 115,424 of record NZ_JBIWMX010000013.1, read on the forward strand.
CACGAACAACAGCTCAGCCGGTTCATCTTCCACGGCATCGACGAGCAGACCCGGGTACGGATCGGCGCGCTGCCCGAGGGGCACGGCGTGCTCGGCCTGCTACTCGACGTGCCCGAACCGCTGCGCCTGGACGACCTCGCACGCCATCCGGCCACGACCGGATTCCCCGAGCACCATCCGGTCATGCGCACCTTCCTCGGCATGCCGGTGCGAATCCGCGGCGAGGTCTTCGGAAACCTGTATCTCACCGAGAAATCCGGCGGGCACCCCTTCACCGAGGACGATGAGGTGCTGCTGCAGGCGCTGGCCGCCGCGGCCGGCATCGCCGTCGACAACGCCCGGCTCTACGAGCAGGCCCGCACCCGGCAGGCATGGATCGAGGCCACCCGCGATATCGCCACCGAATTCCTGGCCGACACCGAACCCAGCAAGGTGCTGGCCCACGTGGTCGAGCATGCCCGCGAGCTGACCGCCTCCCGACAGGCGCTGCTGGCCGTGGTCGCCGATCCCGACGACGCGCCCGAAGACGTCGCCGAACTCGTTGTGGCGCAATGGTCCGGCCCCGACGAGCCGGCGGACGGGCACGCGGTGAGCACGGCGTCCACCGCCGTCGGGCAGGCCCTCATCACTCGCACCCCGCTGCGCTTCGACGACGCCCGCCACATCGACCTGGGCACGCCCATCGCCGATATCGGCCCGGCCCTGGTGCTGCCGCTGCACACCCCGGACTCCACCCTGGGCGTGCTGATCACGCTGCGCGCCGCCGAATCCGCGCCCTACACCGACGAATTGGTGGAGCTGATCGCCGCCTTCACCGATCAGGCCGCGCTGGCCATGCAACTGGCGGTGGCACAGCGCCGCATGCGCGAACTCGACATCCTGACCGACCGCGACCGGATCGCCCGCGACCTGCACGACCACGTCATCCAGCGGCTGTTCGCCATCGGGCTCTCGCTGCAGGGCACCGTGCCGCGCGCCCGGGTTCCCGAGGTGCAGAAACGGCTGGCCGACGCCATCAACGATCTGCAGGACGTGGTGGAGGAGATCCGCACCTCCATCTTCGATCTGCACGGCGGCGACGGGCACAGCACCCGGCTGCGCCAGCGCATCGAACGCGCGGTCAAGCAGCAGACCACCGCCACCGACATCCGGGCACTCATGCACATCACCGGACCGCTGTCGGTGGTCGAGCCGGCCCTCGCCGATCACGCGGAAGCCGTGGTGCGCGAGGCGGTCTCGAACGCGGTCAGACATTCCGGGGGCGACACCATCACCATCGATATCGGCGTGGCCGACGATCTCACCATCGTGGTCTCCGACAACGGCCGCGGCATTCCGGACGACGTCACCCCCTGCGGCCTGACCAACCTGGCCCGGCGCGCCGAACAGTCCGGTGGCAGCCTGGCGGTGTATCCGCGGCGCGATCCGAGCGGCGACGGCACCGGCACGAAACTGCACTGGTCGGTGCCACTGCATTGACTCGCTGAGATCGAGCGTTATCGACTCGGCGAGATCTCGGGTGTCGTCAGCCGACCGGGCCGAGCACCACCGCGGAGTTGTTGCCGCCCATGCCCAGCGCGGTCTTCACCGTGATGCCGTCGACGCCGTGCCGGACGCCGTTGACCAGATTGGGATGCGCGGGCGCCACGATCGGGGCCGACACCAGCAGCCCGCGTTCGTAACCCATTGCCGCGACGGCCACTTCGACCCCGGCCGAGGCGGCCTGGCAGTGCCCGGCCAGCGGCTTGAGCGCCACCACCGCCGGGCGATCGTCGAAAAGCTCGGCCAGCAGCGCGGTTTCGGCTGCGTCGCACTGCGCGGTGCCGGAACCGTGCGAATTGAGGTAGGCGACCTCGTCGGGACGGACATCGGCGCTGTCCAGGGCGCAGCGCACGCACTCGAAGATCTGGGAGTAGGACGGCTCCACGGAGATCACGTGGTGGCCGTCGTTGGACATGGCCCCGCCGAGCATCGCCGCATAGGGTCGCTCGGCGTCGCGGGTCGCCAGGAACGCGACCGAGGCCTCGCCGAAAACGAAGCCGCGGCTGCCCTGCTGGAAGGGGCGGCAGGCGTCGAGGGGGTCGGCGTCGTCGACCGCCGCGCCGAGTGTGACGAACGGCTGCACCATCTCCGGAATCCCGGACAGGTCGGTCGCGACCACCAGCACGTCGTCGGCGATGCCCTGGGCCAGCCACAGCTGCGCGGTGACCAAGGCCACGTTCGCCGAGGAGCAGGCTGCGGTCACGTTCATGGCCGGGCCGTGAAACCCGAACTCGCTCATCAGCATCGACACCGGGGTCGAGGGAAGTAATCGAAGATAGTCGCGCGAGCGCCGCTGCCCGCCGTCGACGGTGTAGAAGTCCCGCCACTCGTGGGCGTTTCCGAGCACGATGGCGTGCAGCAGGCCGACCGTCCGGCCGGGCCGCCAGCAGCGTTCGCGCGCATCGGCCACCGCCTCGCGCGCCGAGCCGATGACCGCCCGCAGGTAGCGGCTGGGCGGTAGATCCGGATCGCCGCCGTCCGGCACGCGGGCAATCCACCCCTGCCGATCGCGTCCGGGCCCGTACCCTGGAAAGAGCCGGGCTGCCGGTTTGCCGGTCAGCAAACCTTCCCAGAGGGTTTCGCGGCCCCAGCCGTACGCGGTGACGGCGCCGATGCCGGCAAGCGTCATATGATCTTGATGCCGACCTGCGGTCATCGGGACGGGGATGGTGCCAGGCATTCGCATCGCTCCTCTCGGGCCGTTGCCCGTAATGATCACCACTCGCGGGCCGATGCTGTGTGGAACTGTGATTCATTCAATACGGTCAGCAAGGGGCACCAGCAAATTTGTAGATAACAGAATGGTGCCGTGCTCCAGTGACGTGTCGGAACGACGATCAGGGGGTGCATGACGTGATGGGTAACGATCGGGCAAATGACTCGGCCAATGCCGAACAGCTGGCCCAGCGATACCGGTCCCTGGTGGACTACAGCCCCGACGGGGTCGTGGTCCACGAGCGTGGCACCGTCGTCTACGCCAACCCGGCGATGCTGCGGCTGCTCGCCGCCGCAGATCCGGAAGATGTGATCGGGCAACCGGTCACCAATTTCGTCGAACCCGGTTCCGTCTCCCCCATGCTCGACCGCATCCGTCGTCTCACCATCGCGGGCACGGCGTCCGACCCCGCCGAGATGACGCTGATGCGATGCGATGGCGGCAGCGTCGAGGTGGAGACCGTGTCGGTGCTCACCGCTTGGCACGAACACCTCGCCTACCAGGTGGTGGTGCACGACCTCACCCCGCAGCGCCGCGCCGAGGCCGCCCAGCAGCGCGCCGAACATTTCTTCACCGCGGTGGTGTCGCAATTGGAGGAGGGGGTGGTGGTGATCGACCGGCACGGGCGCATCGAATCCGCCAATTCGGCCGCGCGCCGCATCTTCGGCTACGACGCCGACGATCTCGTCGGCACCCACATCCACGACATCCCGCTGAGCCTGCTGGACGCCAATGCCCAGCCCATGCCGACGTCCTGGTATCCGGTGATCCGCACCCTGGCCACCGGGGAGACGGTGACCCGCTTCGTGTTCGGGCTCGACCGGCCCGACGGGCAGCGGCGCTGGCTCTCGGCCAACAGCCGGCTGCTCAACCCCAGCGATCCGGACTCGGCGGCGGTGTCGTCGTTCAACGACATCACTGAATTCCGGGCCAGCCGAAGGCAATTGGAGTACCAGGCCACCCACGACCCGCTCACCGGGCTGGCCAATCGGGCGCTGGTGCTGTCGCGACTGGCGGCGGCCCTGGGCACCACCGAGACCCTGCCCGTGTCCAGCGTGCTGTTCATCGACCTGGACGGGTTCAAGGCCATCAACGACACCCTCGGGCACGCCATCGGCGACACCGTGCTGCAGATCGTGGCGCAGCGGCTGCAGCGCGGGCTGCGCTCCGAGGACATCGTGGGCCGTATCGGCGGTGACGAATTCCTGGTGCTGTTGTCGGGCCGCACTCTCGGCGATGATCTCGACACGCTGATCGCGCGGCTGCGCCAGACCATGGCCGAACCGATCATCGCGCGTGGGCACCGCATCCAGGTCGACGCCTCGATCGGGGTGACGGACCTCTGCGCGGGCGACAATCGCACCCCGGAGGCCGTCCTGCACGACGCCGACCTGGCCATGTACCGGGCCAAGCCGCCGAACCACCAGAACGGAACCCTCGGCCGCCGCAGCGACAGCACGCATGCCTCCTGAATCTGGCAGTTTCGGGGCTTGTCACCTGGTGGTACGGCGCGCGAGGGAATCGCGAACTAGACTCGACAACTCTGTTCTCGATGCTTCGCGCCCCGTACCCAACACGGCGGACGTGGTGAAGAAGGAGTTCCGTTTTGCCCGACCTCACCGAGGAGCGTTCCGTGTCCGATTCCGCTAACGCGGCTTCCCCGGACCTGGAGCGCGAGCAGCAGTACCTCACGAAGCTCTACGAACAGCTCGACGGCATGCGCGCCTACGCCCAGCGACGGCTGCGTACCGTGCTGCTGGAGACCGGCGGCACGCCGCAGGCCCGCAGTGAGCGCGAGTCGTTCACCCAGCTCTACTCCGAGGACCTGGCCAAGTACGACGCTGCCGAACACGGCCTGTGCTTCGGCCGCATCGATATCGCCGAGAACGGTGACAGTGAGCACCGCTACATCGGGCGTATCGGCATCCTCGACGAGAGCGCCGATTACGAGACGCTGCTGCTGGACTGGCGCGCTCCCATGGCCCGGCCCTTCTACCTCGCCACCACCGCCGCGCCCGACGGCGTGACCCGGCGGCGGCACATCCGCTCGCGCAACCGCACGGTCACCGGGGTCAATGACGAGTACCTGGACCTGGATGCCGCGCAGCGCGCCGGGGTGATCGGCGGCGACGGCGGCGTGGGCAGCGAGAGCGCGCTGCTGGCCGCGCTCAATGCCGCCCGCACCGGGCACATGAACGACATCGTCGAGACCATTCAGAGCGAGCAGGACGCCATTATCCGCTCCGAGCACAAGAGCGTGCTGGTGGTGCAGGGCGGCCCCGGCACCGGCAAGACCGCGGTGGCGCTGCACCGCGCGGCGTACCTGCTGTACACCTACCGACAGCAGCTGGACAAGGCCGGCGTGCTCATCATCGGTCCGAACTCGACCTTCCTCGATTACATCGGCCAGGTGCTGCCCTCGCTGGGTGAGACCGGGGTGCTGCTGTCCACCGTCGGCAACCTGTACCCGGGAATCCAAGCGACACTGGAGGATTCGCTGCGCGCCGGGGAACTCAAGGGCTCCCTCGACATGCTCGAGGTGCTCAAGAAGGGAGTGCGGGACTGGCAGGAGGTGCCCCGGGAGCCGATCCGGCTCTACTTCGACGGGCACCAGCTGGAACTGGACCGCAAGATCGCCACCAAGGCCCGAGGCCGCGCCCGCTCCTCGCGCCGCCCGCACAATCTGGCCAGGCCCGTCTTCGCCGCCGCCGTCGTCGACGCGCTCACCGATCAGCTGGCCGCCGCCATCGGCGCGAATCCGCTGGGCGGGCGAAACCTGTTGAGTCAGACCGATCTCACCGAGATCCGCGACGAGATGCGGGCCGATCCCGAGATCCAGCGCGCCATCGCCGGACTGTGGCCCATCCTCACCCCGCAGGAGGTGCTGGGCGGGCTGTGGGCCGACCCCAAGCGCCTGGCCGATGCCGCCGGGCGGCTGAGCCACGCCGACCGGGCCGAGCTGTACCGGTCCGACAGCGGCGAGTTCAGCGACGCGGACGCGCCCCTGCTGGACGAGCTGGCCGAACTGCTCGGCATCGACGACAGCGAGGAGCGCGACCGCGCCCGCCGCCGCTGGCGCGCCCAATTGGCCGAGGCCCAGGACGCGCTCGACATCCTCACCGGTTCCGCGCCCCAGGATCTCGAGGACGATCTGGATCCCGAGCTGCTCATGGCCTACGACCTCATCGACGCCTCCCAGCTGGCCGAGCGCCAGCAGGTGCGCACCCGGCAGACCACGGCCGAACGCGCCGCCGGCGACCGCACCTGGACCTACGGCCACGTCATCGTGGATGAGGCACAGGAGCTTTCGGCCATGGCGTGGCGAATGGTCATGCGCCGCATTCCGAATCGCTGGATCACCGCCGTCGGCGACGTGGCCCAGACCGGCGACCCGGCGGGCGCCTCGTCCTGGCAGCAGGTGCTGGAACCCTATGTGGCCAAACGCTGGAAGCTCACCGAGCTGACGGTCAACTACCGCACCCCGTCGGAGATCATGGCGGTGGCGGCGGACGTGCTGACCGCCATCGACCCGGCCGCGCCCGCGCCGCGCTCGGTCCGCGACTCCGGCTTCGAGCCCACCGCGACCCGGGTGGCGGCGCCCGAGCTGGCCGACGAGGTCAAGCGGCTGATCGCCGCGGAGGCCGAGCATCCCGGCACCACCGTGGTCATCGTGCCGCACGACCTCGCCCCGGAACTCGCTCACCTGACCGATGATTCGGTGCGCGTGCTCACCGTTCACGACGTGAAGGGCCTGGAGTTCGACGCGGTCATCCTGGCCGAACCGCACCGGATCCTGGGCGAATCGCCGCGCGGCGTCAACGATCTGTACGTGGCGCTCACCCGAGCCACCCAGCGCCTGGCGGTCGTGCACTCCGCGGACCTCCCCGAGGTCCTGCACCGGCTGCGCTGACCAGGACGGCGAACAGCGAAGCGGCCGAGCCCACATCGGGCTCGGCCGCTTCGCTGGAACGGGGTCCGCTCTCTTGGAACGGGAGTTCGCTCAGCGCACGGTGTGCACGATCAGCACGTCGCAGCGGGACTTGCGGGCCACATCCGACGGCACCGAGCCGAGCAGGCGACCGGCCAGGGTGTTGAGGCCGCGGTTACCGACGACGAGCAGGTCGGCCTCCACCTCCTTCACCAGGTCCAGCAGCGAATCCACGGGCTCGCCGACAACGGCCTTCTCCACTACGTTCACCGCGCCGACGGAGACGGCCTTGTCCCGCGCGACGCGCAGGATCTCGCTGGTCGGCGCGGAGCCGCGCACCTGGTATGCCTCGTCCTTCAGCACATCCGCGGCCGCGGCCACATCGCGGTCGTCGGTCGGGAAATACGCGCAGGCGATGTACAGTGTGGCGCCCTCGTCGCCGGCCAGAGCCGCGGCCCGCTCGACGGCGACGTACGACGAGTCCGAGCCATCGGTACCGACGACGATCGTCCGGTAGGCGGTCATTTCTCCTCCAAGTACAAGGGTCGGGGCCGCGGAATCCTCGACGGTGGGGTTTTCACCGCGGCAACTTCGCCTGACAATAGCGGCATAACCGGCGGAAATATTCGATATCGCAACACATCACACTTCCGTGCCGTGATCAGGTCCGGGCTCATTCCGGTTCCCGCCGCGAAGACGGCCTCGGCTACCAGCGAATTTCCGAAGCGCCGCGACCTGGCCCACAATATGCCAACGGTGTTGCGTCCCTGGGAGATTCGTCACAAGCCCGATATGCCCCGGACCGGCTGCGGGCCGTTCGTTGTGACATCGCACGACGAACGGCCCGCGAAACAGTGACTTGGTCTTGCCTCACAGCTCGCGATATTCGGCCCACAACCAGCCGAGAATCGCGCCGAGGATGGACATGCGATCCTCTTCCCTCCCGCCGATCAATGACGCGCAATACTAACGCGGCCGGATCGGATCAGAGGCTGAAAAGCGGCCCGGTGAGCGTCAATCCGAGATCCCCGCCGGTGTGGGCGAAGAACGCGAACAGCATGAGCGCTGCGCCGGCGAGCGCGATGTCCTTGTTGAAGTGCACCATCTCGGTCTGCTTGGCCTCCGCGTCGGTCTCCTTCCAGAAGGGGTGCATGACGAGGGCGGTCGGCAGCAGGAAGGCGAACAGCAACAGCGTGCCCAGGTCGGCCCAGACGCCGAGCAGCACGCTCAGCCCACCGGCCAGCAGCAGCACGCCCGACGCGGGCACCGCCAGATCGGCCATGGGCACCCCCTTGAACTGCGCGTACTGCACCATCGTCTTCCGCTGCGCGAGATGCCCGAAGCCCGAGCCGAGGAACAGCAGTGCGAACAGGATCCGTCCGATCAATACCAGCATGTCCATAGCCCGCTCCTTCGATGATCGATATGCCATTGGGTGACACGGCAACCAACTTCGGGGGTACTGAAATTATTCCCGGACCAGCAGTCATCAGGATGGTAGCGAGATGCGGGCGTATTCGAGCGGCGGCAGTCCGATCTCCTTGGCGAACTCGTTGGAGAAGTGCGCCTGATCGAAGTAGCCGAGCTCGACGGCCAGCGCGGCCAGGTCCGAGGTGCGGCCCTCGGCCAGCAGATGTGCGCCGTCCTGGAGGCGATAGCGGCGCAGCACCCACTTCGGGCCTGCACCGACATAGCGGCGGAACAGCCGCTGCAGGGTCCGGACGGGAATGCCGAAACGCTCGGTGACCTGGTCGACCCGGGTCAGATCGCGATCATGCTCCATGGCCTCGATGATCGCCAGCACCTGGCGATAGGCGGTGTCGTCGCCCCCACCGGCCTCCTCGCGCCGGACCCCGACCAGGAAATCCTCGATCAGGTCCCGGCGGCGTTCGGCATCGTCGGTCGCGAGTACGGCCGCTGAGAGGGCGTCGGCCGCCGGGAAGATATCGGTTGCCGGGACCGAGGTATCACTGAGAGCCCCGACGTCCAGGCCGGTGAACGCGCCGAAGCCGCCGGCCCGGAACTTGACCCCGAAAGTCTCACCCTCCCCGGCCAATTCACGCACGTACTTGGTGGTCCACACACCGGTGACGAAGGCGCCGGTGCGTTCATGGGTGCGCTCGAAGGTCAGATTCACGCAGGGATAGGACAGCACCTCGGCCCGGAAGGGCGGCTGGCCCCGCCGATCCCAGCGCACCGCCCAGTACCACTCGACAAAGCGGGACACCCGCGGGTTGGCGGGCAACCGGGAGTGGTTGTTGGCCCGGTTCTGCTGGCGGGGCCACAGAATGCCCTTGGCGGTCTCCGGCGGTGGCACCGGCCGCGGCGAGAACCGGCCTCCGGCAGTGCTTCCGCCGACCCCTTCGGCAGTGTTTCCACCGGTCATCGCGCCTGTCGCTTTCTTACAAGACCATCGCCGCCGCGGCGGCGAGAGTAGTGCGCATGAGCAACGCAGTGAATCCGATACCCGAGGGCTACCACTCCATCACCTGCTTCCTGGCCGTCCCCGATGCCAATGCGGCCATCGAGTTCTACTCCGCCGTCTTCGGCGCGAAGGTACTGAGCCGCAACGATCTTCCCGACGGCCAGGCCGCACACGCCGAACTCCTCATCGGCGACTCCACCATCCAGGTCGGCATGCCCATTCCCGACGAGGGCCTGCGCGCCCCCGCCGACGACTGGGTCCACACCAGTGTCGTCCACTACTGCCCGGACGTGGACGCCGTCTCGAAGCTGGCCTCCGAGAACGGCGCCCGCTTCGTCGCCGAACCCGCCACCTTCGTCACCGGCGACCGCTTCGGCCGCATCATGGATCCCTTCGGCCACCGCTGGATCGTCATGACGCGGGTAGAGGACGTCTCGCGCGAGGAGGCCGAGCGCCGTGTGAATGAATGGATGGCCAGTTCCGCCTCCCCGAGCCTTTAGCGGACGGCCAAGTGCCGCTGACAGCTGACAACCCGTGCCGGCGGTTGGGTGCCGAACCGATTCGGGACGTACCCGGCGAGTTACCCCCGCCTGCACGAAATCAGTTGTTACGTCGGCAATTTCCCTCACGATAATCCAGCAGCGTCCATACCGCGTAGTTCCTTCTTCAGGTCGGCGATCTCGTCGCGGAGTCGTCCTGCGAGCTCGAACTGCAGCTCACGCGCCGCGTTCATCATCTGCGCGGTCATGTCCTTGATCAGGTCGGCGAGTTCGGCGCGCGGCATGTTCTTCACATCGCGGCCCTCGTAGACACCGGCGCTCACCGCCCGCCCGGGCTCACCCTGGGCGCGGCGGCCGCGGCTGACATTGCGACCCGAGCCGCCCACCTCGACCTCGGTCTCCTCGGCCTCGCGATACACCTGGTCGAGAATGTCGGCGATCTTCTTGCGCAACGGTTTCGGGTCGATGCCGCGCTCTTCGTTGTAGGCGATCTGCTTGGCCCGGCGGCGTTCGGTCTCGTCGATGGCGTGGCGCATGGAGTCGGTGATCTTGTCCGCGTACATGTGGACCTCGCCCGAGACATTGCGCGCCGCACGGCCGATGGTCTGGATGAGGCTGGTGGCCGAACGCAGGAAACCTTCCTTGTCGGCATCGAGAATCGCGACCAGCGAGACCTCGGGCAGGTCAAGACCCTCACGCAGCAGGTTGATACCGACCAGCACGTCGTATTCACCCAGCCGCAGCTGCCGCAACAATTCGACACGGCGCAGGGTGTCGATCTCCGAGTGCAGATAGCGCACGCGCACACCGAGTCCCAGCAGATAGTCCGTGAGATCCTCGGCCATCTTCTTGGTCAGCGTGGTGACCAGCACGCGCTCGTCGCGGTCGGTGCGCAGCCGGATCTCGTGCACCAGATCGTCGATCTGCCCCTTGGTCGGCTTGACCACCACCTGCGGATCCACCAGGCCGGTGGGCCGAATGACCTGCTCGACGAATTCGCCGCCGGTCTGGCCCAATTCGTACGGGCCGGGCGTGGCCGACAGGTACACCGCCTGCCCGATCCGATCGGCGAACTCCTCCCAGGTGAGCGGCCGGTTGTCCACCGCCGACGGCAGCCGGAAGCCGTACTCCACCAGGTTCCGCTTGCGCGACATGTCGCCCTCGTACATGCCGCCGATCTGCGGCACGGTCACATGCGATTCGTCGATGACGAGCAGGAAATCCTCGGGGAAGTAATCCAGCAGCGTGGCCGGCGCGGTTCCGGCGGCACGGCCGTCGATATGCCGCGAATAATTCTCGATACCGGAACAGAAACCGACCTGCCTGATCATCTCCAGATCGTATTGGGTGCGCATCCGAAGTCGTTGCGCCTCCAGCAATTTGCCCTGCTTCTCCAAATCCGCGAGCCGCTCGTCGAGCTCCGCTTCGATATCCCGCACGGCCCGCTCCATGCGTTCCGGGCCCGCAACGTAGTGGGTGGCCGGAAAAATCCGGACCATATCCACCTGACGCACCACGTCACCGGTCAGCGGATGCAGATAATAGAGCGCCTCGATCTCGTCCCCGAAGAATTCGATGCGCACCGCCAATTCCTCGTAGGAGGGAATGATTTCGACGGTGTCGCCGCGCACCCGGAAACTACCGCGGGTGAACGACATGTCATTGCGCGTGTATTGCACATCCACCAGCAGGCGCAGCAGCCGATCGCGATCGATCTCGGTGCCGACCTCCAGCTCCACCGACCGATCCAGGTACGACTGCGGTGTGCCGAGGCCGTAGATGCACGACACCGATGCGACCACCACCACATCCCGCCGCGAGAGCAGGCTCGACGTGGCCGAGTGCCGCAGCCGCTCGACATCGTCGTTGATCGAGCTGTCCTTCTCGATATAGGTGTCGGTCTGCGCGATGTAGGCCTCGGGCTGGTAGTAGTCGTAGTACGAGACGAAGTACTCGACCGCGTTGTTCGGCAGCATCTCGCGCAGCTCGTTGGCCAGCTGCGCGGCGAGGGTCTTGTTCGGCGCCATGACCAGCGTGGGCCGCTGCAACCGCTCGATCAGCCAGGCCGTGGTGGCGGACTTACCCGTACCGGTGGCGCCCAGCAGCACCACGTCCTTCTCTCCACCCCGGATGCGCCGCTCGAGCTCCTCGATGGCGGCGGGCTGGTCACCGGCCGGCCGATGCTCGCTGACGACCTGGAACTGCCCGTCGACGCGCTCGACGTCGCCGATGGGTCGGTGCTCGGAATGAGCGAGCGGCAGGTCGTCCGGGATCTCGGTTGCAAATGCCATGTCCCCAGCCTAGGACCCCCCACCGACAATCCGGTCCGCCTCCCCGGGCCTTCAGCGGACGACCGAGGGCCGTCGACAGTGGCAACCCGGGCCGGCGGTTGGGTGCCGAACCGATTCTGGACGTACCCGGCGAGTTACCCCCGCCTGCACGAAATCAGTCGTCGCCTCGGGCACGGTTGCCGGGTGTTCGACTCTGTGTCGACAGGGTCGCCCGCTACCCGGTTCCCCATGCCACGCATACGATTTCGTAAACCATCGGTAAATGTCCGAATTGACCGTTAGCCCAAGGGTTTTCGCGCCGCACGCGCGTCGCGGTGTCGCGTGTATCTCAGTCCGTTCACGACGGTTTGAATCCCGGTTCCCGGGTGTACTCTGAGCTCGCTGGTCGCACGATTCGAGAAGAGGCAGGGCGATGACCGGTCTGCATACGCCACAGCGGAATTCCGCCAATGGCGCACACCCCCACGACACGATCGGCAACACTCCTCCGGTGTCTCCGCATCGCCCCAGGCTCGAATACTTCAATCTCGCGGATCTGTCGTGGACCGATTATCGCGGGTTTCTACACCCCGTGGAGCGTTTACATGCAGAACCGTTCGGTCTGTATGTCGAACGGACAGTGGACAATCCGCGTTTCCACTACATCGAGTCCTGGCTGCTGCCCGAGCTCACGCTGCGCGCCACCGTCTACCATCTGCGGCCCGGCCACGATCGCAGCCAGACCTACTATCTCGACATCGGCGAGTACGGCCCGTGCGAGGCCAAGAAGTGGCGGGCCGAGAGTCACTACCTGCACGTGGTGGCACGCCGGGGCCAGGCGCCCGAGCTGGTCGGCATCGATCAGCTGCTGAGCGCCCATGCCGCAGGACATTTCGACACCGCGCGCACCCATCTCGCCATCGAGCGGGCCACCGCCGTGGTGGACGGCATCGCCGGCTGCGGTCACGACGTCGACCGCTGGCTGGCAGGGCAGGGCATCACGCTCAGCTGGCTGTAGAAACGAACCCGCCCGGTCCGTGCGGCACGGACCGGGCGGGCTCGAACAGGTCTGTCCGTCCTCCGACTAGCCGGACAGGCTCGGCAGCAGTCCGTTGAGTCCACAGCCGAAGCTACCGAAGCTGCTGGCCGGATCCACCTGGACGGTGATCGACTTCGAGATCAGATCCTGGGTGGCGGTCAGCGTGTGCGAACCGGTGGTGCTGGGCGTCCAGTTGATGGTCACCTTGTCGCTCAGCAGCGACGGGCTGACCGGGCTACCGGTGAGCTCGGTGCCGTTGTCGCTGAAGCTCACCGAGAGCAGGTGGTCGACCTGGACGGTCGCGGTGAGGGTGTAGGAGCAGCCGACATTGTGGGAGGATCCGCCCGAGATTTGCAGATCGGACGGCCACGCGCCGGCCTGCGGCGCGGCCAGGACGATGACCCCGGCTACCGCACCGAAGGTCGTGACTCCCAGGCCGACCCGGCGAGCGCGGGCTGTATGTGCGTTCATGCAGGTATTTCCCTTGGGTTGAGGCACCCGCCCAGGCGCGGCGGGTCGAAAGCGCGCGAAAGAACAGCGCAGCCGCACAATAGCGAAACGCGACCGCTTCAGATCGGGTTTTCGGAAAATTCGGCCCGGTCGGCACCGGATTCCAGCAATCTGTCGGCGACGCGACATCCGCTCCCCTGGACGACCGCCGCCCGACACGCGATGCTGAATGGCATGACTCGGGCACCCGCGGTAGATCTGCACCGACCCAAGGTGGAGTACTTCAATATCGACGAGCTCACCAATATCGATCCCAAAGGTTTCGTGCGGCAGGTGGAGCGGTACCAGGTCGAGCCGTGGGGGATGTACATGGCCCGCACCTCCGACCATCCCGAGTTCCACTACATCGAATCCTGGCTGCTGCCAACGGTGTCCATCCGCGCCACAGTGTTCCATTTCACCCCCGCGCACCTGCGCGACCAGGACTACTACATCGACATCGGCGAATTCGCGCAGGTCGGCCCGAAGCAGTGGAAGTCCGTCGACCACTACCTGGATCTGGTGGTCCGCCAGGGCCGCGAGGTCGAGCTGCTCGATGTGGACGAACTGCTCGCCGCGCACGCCGCCGGCTACCTGACCCTGTCCGAAGCGCAGCAGGCCATCGAGTCGGCCACCTCGACCATCGATGGAATCGCCGCGCACGGCCACAGTTTCGAGGCCTGGCTGGCATCCAAGGGCATCACGCTGACCTGGATGTAGGCGCCGAGACGGAGGGGCCGTCCGCACCGAGGGGTGCAGACGGTCCCGCTACCGTCGAGGGAGCTCCGGTGGCCGGTTCAGACGCCGAGGATCAGATTGACCGGGCGGCCCGGGTCGGCGTTCGCGTGCAGGCGCTCCCCCGCCGCAAGATCCACACCCGACGCGGCGAGCAGCGCGTCCCCGGCGACGACCGGCGGGAAACCGATGTCCGCCAGGCGATCCCGCAGGCCGTCCACGGCGGCGCCGTCCGCGACCGTGATCCGGATGTCGAGGACATCGGCGGCCGGTTTGCCCGCCACCGAGGTCGGTCCGATGTGCTCGATGCTCCGCGCGTCCGCGCCGCACGCCATAGCGAGCCGCGCGATCACCCGCTGGGCCTGCGCGGGCCACTCCGGATTCGCGTCCGCCACGGGCAGTTCCGGCCGGGCGGCGGGCGTGCGGGTGCGCAGGTTGTGTTCGAAGGGAACCAGGCGCTCGTCCCACAGCCGGTGCACCTCGGCATCGATGACGCCGGTCGCGCCATTGTTGTCGAGCAGCACGTCGGCCACGGCCCGGCGCTGGGCGTCGGTGGCCTGGGCGGCGATGCGGGCGCGGGCGTCGGCCTCGTCGATGCCGCGGAACTCCACCAGGCGGCGCAGCCGGGTCTCCTCGGCGGCGTCCACGATGACCACCAGGTTCATGAAGGGCGCGAGGCCGTTCTCCACCAGCAGCGGAATGTCCTGCACCACAATCCCATCCGCGGGGGCGGCGGCAATGAGCGCGGCGGTGCGCTTGCCGACCAGCGGGTGAGTGATGCCGTTGAGGGTGGCGCGGGCCTCGTCGGAGGCGAAGGCCTTGGCGGCCAGGGCCGGTCGGTCGAGGGCGCCGTCGGCGGCGAGGATGTCCGCGCCGAAGGCCGCGACCAGGGCGGCCAGCCCCTCGGTGCCGGGTGCGACCACCTCGCGGGCGATGACGTCACTGTCCACCAGCACGGCTCCGCGCTCGGTGAGAATGCGGGCCACGGTGGATTTGCCCGCGCCCATGCCTCCGGTGAGACCGATTCGCAACATTTGTTCAGTCTCGCATCAGCGCCGGTCATCGCACCCAGCAGGGTTGCCCCCTCCGGTCTGCGGTTTCACCTGCAAGTGCAGCGCTTGGCCATTCCGTGACACCCATGAGACCGTTTCGCAACTTTTTCGGAGAATACGGACCGTTTGTCGGCAAGATTCCGACACGCCGGGGTGAATGTCGCGCAATATTCGGTGACGCACACTTTTGTTCGGCTATGGTTCGCCGCGGGCGATCTTAGGCCGGTAACACGCAAGAGAAGGAACATCAGTGGGCACCAAAAAACTCCAGACGGGTCGCCACCGTCTGGGCCTGGCGGGCACCGTGCATTGCATCGAGATCTCCGCCGTCGCAACCGCTCTCGTCGAGCACCGCCGTTCCTGGCTGAGCGCACTGCTCAACCCGGCCCGGCACAGCGTCGCGGCCCTGCGAAAACGGTCGCCCGAGACTCCCGTCGTGCGGCACTGGGTGCCCGCCACCGCCGGCTGATCCGGCGCGGCCGGCCGATTCGCCGCCCGGGTTGATCCGCTCCCCCGAAACGCACAGTGGCCCGGTCCGATTCGGACCGAGCCACCCTTTTGCTCCTACACGATTCCGCTGGGCCGGCGCCGCGTGCCGGGGTCCTGCTCCGGCATGGAGTTCGGCGGCACCGGATAGGGCGTGCCGACGGTCGCGGTGCCCAGGGCGATATTCGGCCCGCACTGCGCGACGGCGGCGTCGACCTTCCGATTCGCCGGGGCGAACGCGGGTTTCGTGGCGTCCGGGGCCGAGGCGAAGTCGAAGGCCGCGGTCATATCGCCGGTCACGCCGCGTCGCCACGCGGTCAGGTTGGGCACGTCGACCCCGAAGCGGCGCTCGATCAGGCGCAGCTGCGAGGTGTGGTCGAAGGTCTCCGAGGCCACCAGGCCGCCGCGGCTGTAGGGCGAAACCACCAGGCAGGGAACCCGATAGCCGAGGCCGATCGGACCGGTGACGCCCTCGAACTTCTTGTCCGTCGGCACGGTGATGAACTCACCGGGCGTGCCCGCGGGCGGGGTCGGCGGGGTGACGTGGTCGAAGAAGCCGCCGTTCTCGTCGTAGCTGATGATCAGCGCGGTCTTCTCCCACACCGCAGGATTCGAGGTGAGGATGTCGAGCACCTGCATGATGCCGACCGCGCCGAAGGCCGGGGGCAGTGCCGGGTGCTCGCAGTTGAGCAGCGGCGGAATCACCCACGACACGGACGGCAGCTGGTTGGCGGCGACGTCGGCGGCGAAGCCCCGCGGGTACTCCGGGGCCTTACCGCGGCGGGCCAGTTCGGAATTCGGGTCGGCCGCCTGCTTGAAGCAGCCCATCATGCCGTCCAGCAGGACCGAGGACAGCGGGCCGATATCGCGGTTGTTGTAGATCTTCCAGCTGACCCCGGCCTCGGAGAGGTTCTCCGGCATGGTCCGCCAGCTGTAGGCGTTCTGCGGGATCAGCGTCGGGGTCTCGAGCAGCGGTCCACCATCGCGACCGTCCGGGTCGATGGTCGCCGAGACCCAGTACAGGCGGTTGGGGTCGGTCGGGCCGAGCACCGAGCAGTGGTAGCTGTCGCACAGGGTGAAGGCATTGGCCAGGTCCCAGTGCACCGGGATGTCGTCCTGGGTGTAGTAACCCATTGCGGCAGGGCCGTTTCCGACGCCGACCGACGCGATGGACATGGGCATCCAGCCGTCGTTGCGGCCGTTGTTCCACGCCTTGTGCATGCCGACCCAGCCATGGTCGGGGTCGTTGATGCATTCGCCGTCGAGGGTCGCGCCGCGGGTGGTGTCGAGGCGGAAGGGGTTGATGAAGCCGTCCGCGGTCGGGCCGACGCCGGGCGCGTACCCGTACTGGTTCCAGGCCGGGGACGGGTCGCCGAAGCCGCGCACGCCGGACATGGTGCCGAAGTAGTGGTCGAAGGACCGGTTCTCCTGCATGAACAGCACGATGTGCTCGATGTCGCCGAGCCCGCCCATGCCGGCCGGATCCGCGGCGTAGGCCCGCTCGATGATCGGCCCGGCCAGCGAGGCGAGCGAGGCCGCACCGCCCGCGGCCATGGCTTTCGCCAGAAAGTCGCGCCTGTTGATTCCGGCGAACACGCCCATGCTCCGGTAGTGCCTTCCCGCTAGGAGTGAAAGGAATTGAACACGGCGAACACATCAGGTCGCCTGTCCAGTTCGCATCCAACCTTCGAATGGTGACGGCTCAGCGAACCATTCATAACTGTAGCGAGTCCAGTTGTGAATTCCTGACAGTGACTTGCACCTCATTGCCGGGTCGGCCTAAGCTGTCAGCCATACCTGAGAGTGACTTTCAGGTCTTGTCCGTGGGAGCCTGCATGACCCGTCCGGTGCTCGCCGATCCGCCCCGATTCCCGGACTCCGCACCGCGATTCGGCGTCGTCGGACGCTGGGGCGAATTCATGGCCCGGCATCCCCGAGTCGTGATCGGCGTGTGGCTGGTGCTGATCATGGCGTGCGGCGCGGCGTATCCGGCCCTGCACGCGCGACTGGGCGCACCCGACTACAGCGTGCCGGGATCCGCCTCCGCCACCACCGAAGACCGCGTCGCACAACACTTCTCGCAGCTCGGCGCGGAGCAGGACCTGATCGTGCTGCATTCGGACCGATACACCGTGGACGATCCGCGCTTCCGGGCGGCCATCGAGCGCGTGCTGGGCGCGGCCCGCGGGGTCCCTGGCGTCGCGGGCGCGGTCGGGCCGTTCGAAGGCGATGTGAGACACCAGATCTCCGCCGACCGGCACACCGCGCTCGGCATCGCGGGCATCGACGGCGGCATGTCCGAGCGGATCGACGTGGCCGCCCGGCTGCAGACCGCGCTGACCGCCGCCTCCGATGCCGAGGTGCGGGCCGGCCTGACGGGATACTCACCGGTCGAGGGTGAACTGATCCGGATGGAGACCGCCGACATCACGCGCGGCGAGGCCATCGGCCTGCCGATCGCGGCGGTCGTGCTGGTGCTGGCGCTGGGCGCGGCCGTCGCCGCCACCCTCCCCATCTCGGTCACCGCCGCCGGGATCGCGCTCGCCGTGGGCGTGCTGTTCGGGCTGGCGAGTCTGCTGAGCTTCGACTCCTTCGTGCTGTCGGTGGCGACCATGATCGGCACCGGCACCGCCATCGACTACGCGATGTTCCTGGTGAGCCGATTCAACGAGGAACTGACCCGGCGCGGGGTGCGGGACCGCAAGGCTCGCCAGGAGATTCGCGCCGCTGTCGGCGCGACCTTCGACACCACGGGCCGCACCATCCTGGCCTCCGGGCTCATCGTCATGATCTCGCTGTGCTCGCTGACGGTGGTCGGCCTGCCCATGCTCGATGGCGTAGCGCTGGGTGTGGTGACCGCGGTGACGGGCACCCTGGCCGCTGCCTTCACGCTGCTGCCCGCCCTGCTGTCGATGCTCGGCCCGGTCGTCAATCGGGGTGCGCTGCCCGCGCGGTTGCGCCCGGCCGAGACTCGGTCGACGGCGGCGTCGAGCGCCTGGGCGCGCTGGGCACACCTGGTGATGGGCAGACCCGTGGTGTTCGGCATGCTCGGAATCGCGCTGCTGGTCGTGGCGGCATTGCCGATCGCCGGTATCCGCTACGGCATCGACATGGGCCTGAATTCGCTGGGCGATCGGCCCACCGGACAGGCGACTCGCCTGGCGCAGCACGATTTCGGCCCCGGCCTGCTCTCCCCCATTCAGGTCGTCGCCTCCGGACCCGGCGACACCGCGCTGTCCGCCGACGGCCGCACCGAGGTGCTGCGCCTGGCGACCGATCTGGCCCGGGATCCCCGGGTGGCCACCGTGCTCCCCCAGCAGGCCGATGGCCGCTACCTGGCGACCATCGTCCC
The DNA here is from genome assembly GCF_044766925.1 of Nocardia sp. NPDC101769. Lineage (NCBI taxonomy): Bacteria > Bacillati > Actinomycetota > Actinomycetes > Mycobacteriales > Nocardiaceae > Nocardia > Nocardia sp. NPDC101769. Next base: position 134,458 of record NZ_JBIWMX010000013.1, read on the forward strand.
CAGGGATGCCTTCGACTCGACGACCGCAGGCACGCTCACCGGCGATATCCGTTCCCGCGCAGCGACTGTCGAGTCCGCGGAGGTCCTGGTGGGTGGAACGCCGGCGATGTTCACCGATGTGTCACAGCTGATCTCACGTGGCTTCCCCTGGGTCATCGCCCTGGTCCTGACCGCCTCGCTGGTCTTCCTGACGGTGACCTTCCGCTCGATCGTCCTGGCGCTCAAGGCGATTCTGCTGAATTTACTCGCCACCGGCGCGGCCCTGGGCATTACGGTCACGGTCTTCCAGCGCGGTGTCGGCCAGGCCGTGCTGGGTTTCCACAGCGCCGGCTTCCTCCAGGTCTTCCTGCCCATGCTGGTCTTCGCGGTCCTGTTCGGATTGTCCATGGACTACGAGGTTTTCCTCATCCGGCGCATGAAGGAGGCCTGGGAGCGCACCCACGACAATGCCACCGCCGTCGCCGAGGGCCTGCAGCGCACCGCCCGGCCCATCACCGCGGCGGCCGCCATCATGGTCGCGGTGTTCGCCAGTTTCCTGAGCGCGGATGTCATGGAGCTGAAGGAGATCGGCTTCGCGCTGGCCGTCGCGGTCGCCATCGACGCGGTGATCGTCCGCCTGATCCTGGTCCCGGCCTGCATGCGGCTGCTGGGCCGCTGGAACTGGTGGCTGCCGACTCCGCGCCGTCAGCGGAACATGGCCTCCAGCGCGACCACGATGGATTCGACGACTTCGCGGTAGACGTCGCGCAGCCGCGCGGCGAAACCCGTTCCGGCCCAATGGTCCAGCGCCGCCATGGAACCCCAGATGGCGATCGCCGAGGCCAGGCGCATCTGCACGTCGTTGCGGTCTCGGCCGGTACGGTCGGCGAGCAGTATCCGGAACTGGTCCTCGAGCTCTCGCATCTGCTGCGCCTGTCCGAGCTTCACCTCGGGAATGGTCCGGACGTAGCCCATGCGCAGCCGCGTCCGGTACTCGACCTCATCGGTCACGATCTCGTCGATGAGTACGGGGATGAGCGGCCGCGCGGCCGCCAAAAGGTCGAGGGGAGTACGGGTTTCGCCGCCGCCAACCGTCCGCACGATTTCCAGGAGCTTCGGATCGGTCTCGTCGTAGAGGACCAGATTCTCCTTGGTCCCGAAATACCGGTAGATCGAACTCGGTGACACACCCGCGGCACCCGCCACCCGCTCGACGGTGACCTCCCGATACCCGTGCTCGTCGAACAGCTCCAGCGCTATCCGCTGGATACGGCCCATGGCCTCGATCTTGCGGCGTTCCCAGAGCGATGGGCTCGACTCAACGGTGGATTCGGACATGTCACGTCCGAGAATACCTGCTCACAGCAACGATTCCGGCAGGACCACATCCCCCGCGTCCGAGCCCTGCTCACCCATGGAAAATCCCCCCGGGTCCGTTCAGGACCCGGGGGGATTCTGCGTTGCCTATCCCGTCAGGGAACGCGAATTACGCGTTGCCCGACAGCTTCTCGCGCAGAGCAGCCAGCTGGGCGTCGCTCGCGAGCGAGCCACCGGCCGGCTCGGAGGACGAAGCCGCAGCCTGCGAACCCGACTCCGAGGAGTAGTTCGACGGACCACCGTTGGCGGCCTCGGCGGCGGCGTCGGCGGCCATCTTCTCCATCTGAGCGGTGTGCATCTTGTGGCGACGCTCGGCCTCGGCGTACCGGGTCTCCCACTCCTCACGCTGCTTCTCGAAGCCCTCGAGCCATTCGTTGGTCTCGGAGTCGAAGCCCTCGGGGAAGATGTAGTTGCCCTGGTCGTCGTAGCTGTCGGCCATGCCGTACTTCGACGGGTCGAACTCGGCGGTGTAGTCCTCGTTGGCCTGCTTCAGCGACAGCGAGATCCGGCGACGCTCGAGGTCGATGTCGATGACCTTGACCATGGCGTCGTCGCCGACGGCCACAACCTGGTCCGGGACCTCGACGTGGCGCTCGGCCAGCTCGGAGATGTGCACCAGGCCCTCGATGCCCTCTTCGACGCGCACGAACGCACCGAACGGAACCAGCTTGGTGACCTTGCCCGGCACGATCTGGCCGATCGCGTGGGTGCGGGCGAACTGACGCCACGGGTCTTCCTGGGTCGCCTTGAGCGACAGGGAGACACGCTCGCGGTCCAGGTCGACGTCGAGAACCTCGACGGTGACCTCGTTGCCGACCTCGACAACCTCGGACGGGTGGTCGATGTGCTTCCAGGACAGCTCGGAGACGTGCACCAGACCGTCCACGCCACCCAGGTCCACGAAGGCACCGAAGTTGACGATGGAGGAGACCACACCCTTGCGGACCTGGCCCTTCTGCAGCTGGTGCAGGAACTCGCTGCGGACCTCGGACTGGGTCTGCTCGAGCCAGGCGCGACGCGACAGGACCACGTTGTTGCGGTTCTTGTCGAGCTCGATGATCTTGGCTTCGATCTCCTTGCCGACGTACGGCTGGAGATCACGCACGCGACGCATCTCGACCAGCGACGCCGGGAGGAAGCCGCGCAGACCGATGTCCAGGATCAGGCCGCCCTTGACGACCTCGATGACGGTGCCCTTGACGGCCTCGTCCTTCTCCTTGAGCTCCTCGATCGTGCCCCAGGCCCGCTCGTACTGAGCGCGCTTCTTCGACAGGATCAGGCGGCCTTCCTTGTCCTCCTTGGTGAGAACGAGGGCCTCGACCTCATCGCCCACGGAAACGACCTCGGCCGGGTCGACATCGTGCTTGATGGACAGTTCGCGAGACGGGATCACGCCTTCGGTCTTGTAACCGATGTCGAGAAGGACCTCATCGCGATCGACCTTGACGATGGTTCCTTCGACGATGTCGCCATCGTTGAAGTACTTGATGGTCTTGTCGATGGCGGCGAGGAAGTCCTCGGCAGTGCCGATGTCGTTGACGGCAACCTGCGGCGAGGTGACAGTGGTGGGCATGTGTTGGGAGGCTCCGGACGGATTGTGGTCGGTAGTGGACATGTGGACTTTCGGTATTGCTGCGAACAGCAGGCGTTGGAACTAACGTTGGTCATGCACAGCACACCGCTGCGACGCTGCACAACGCTGTCCTGCTGTAATTTCCAAAGAAAGCATGCGGACCCACAGCACGATTGTCTGCTCTACGCGGTCTCGAGAAACCGGGTACAGAAGACACTCGCGGAAAACAGCGTACGCGACGTGTGTTGTACCAAGCAAACATGGGTCCCGGCGCGCGGGTCGATAGGGTGAGCCCATGTCCGATGATCACTCCGTCACCACCGACGATGCCCGGCACGCCGAAGCCAACACCCTGCTCGGGACGGTGGGAGTGACCCGGACCAAGGTCGACTCGCCGTCCAGTCAGCGCGCCAGCCGCAAGTGGTGGGATGCCGATGCCGCGGCCTACCACGAGACCCACGCCGACTTCCTCGGCGTGGACTCCCCCGCCGGCGAATTCGTGTGGTGCCCGGAGGGATTGCACGAGGGTGACTGGCATCTGCTGGGGGATATCACCGATAAGCGGATCCTGGAGATCGGCTGCGGCTCGGCCCCCTGCTCGCGCTGGCTGGCCTCGCACGGCGCACACCCCGTCGGGCTGGACATCTCCCGCGCCATGCTCGACCGCGGTGTCGCCGCCATGGCCGCGGGCGGCCCCCGCGTCCCGCTCATCCAGGCGGGCGCCGAGGAATTGCCCTTCGCCGACGAGTCTTTCGATCTGGCCTGCTCCGCCTTCGGCGCGGTGCCCTTCGTCGCCGACTCCGCTCGGGTGATGCGGGAGGTCCACCGCGTCCTCAAACCCGGTGGCCGCTGGGTTTTCTCGGTGAACCACCCCATGCGCTGGATCTTCCCCGACGACCCGGGCCCCGAGGGCCTGCGCGCCACCATCCCCTACTTCGACCGCACCCCGTATGTCGAACTCGACTCCGACGGCGAACCCACCTACGTCGAACACCACCGCACCATCGGCGACCGCGTCCGCGAGATCGTCGCCGCCGGCCTGGTCCTCACCGACATCATCGAACCCGATTGGCCCGAGTGGCTCGACCGCGAATGGGGTCAATGGAGCCCGCTCCGCGGCGAGATCTTCCCCGGCACAGCCATTTTCGTCACCGAGAAGCCGCGCTGACGGTCGCAGCGGCAACGCGTCCGGCACACCGCCCCGCCGTCGGCGGGCACGAGCAGCGCCACCGGCCGGAAGCACGCCCGCCGGCGGTGCGCCGTACCCTCGTCGTGAGTAGGGGGTACGGCGTGGAGGAGAGCTCGTTCGGTCGCTACCGGCTGCTCGAATTGCTCGGCGCAGGCGGGATGGGGCAGGTGTTCCGGGCCTACGACACCGGGACGAACCGGGTCGTGGCGCTCAAGGTGCTGCCGCCGGGACTGGCGCACGATCCGGTGTACCGGGCGCGGTTCCGCAGGGAGGCGCAGGCGACGGCGCGGCTGAACGAGCCGCATGTCATTCCCATTCACGACTACGGCGAGATCGACGGGCGGCTGTTCCTGGACATGCGGCTGGTGGAGGGAGTGGATCTGGGCTCCCGGCTCGCGGCCGAAGGGGCGTTGTCACCGGAGCTGGCGGTGTCCTGCACGACGCAGATCGCGGCCGCGCTGGATGCGGCGCATCGGGCCGGGCTGGTACATCGGGATGTGAAGCCGTCCAACATCCTCACCACCGCGGACGATTTCGCCTACCTCATCGACTTCGGTATCGCTCGCGGCGGCGATGACACGGGGCTGACCAGCGCCGGCGCAGCGGTCGGGACCTTCGCCTACATGGCGCCCGAGCGGCTCGAGCACGCCGGCTGCGACGCCAGGGCCGATGTGTATTCGCTGGCCTGTGTGCTCTACGAATGCCTGACCGGTTCGAAACCGTTTCCCGGTGGCAGCGTCGAACGCCAGATCGCCGCGCATCTCGCGGCACCGCCGCCGCGTCCGTCGGTCGCGCACGGCCGGATTCCGGTGGCGTTCGACGAGGTGATCGCGAGCGGGATGGCCAAGGATCCGCGTGAGCGGTATCCGTCGGCCGGTGTGCTGGCCACCGCCGCGCAGGCGGCCCTGCACGGCACCGACCTCCCGACCGTCCCGGCGATTCCGATGGCGGCGGGACGCGCTGCCGCGCAGTTCGATTCGCAGTCCACCCGGCAGGTCACCGAGCCCTCCGGCCCCGCAGCGCAACCGGTGGAGTTCCGCCCGCCCGCGCCCGATCCGGCCCGGCGGTCGCTGAGCGCGCTCATCTGGGCGGCCTCGATCGCGGTGGCGGCACTGGTCGCGGTGACGCTGGCGACCACTCAGCTGTACCACCGCGGGAACGATGCGGCGACCCCGCCGTCGGCGGGCGCGAGCAGCGTCACGTCGGGCACCGCCCACGATTCCGTGACACCGACGAGCTCGCCGCTCAACCCGTCCTCGATCCCGGCCCCGATATCGGCGAACACGATGTCGGACTACATCAGGCAGTACTACTCGATGCTGCCGGGCAATACGATGGCGGCCTGGACCTGGCTGACCACGCGGTACCAGGGTGAGATCGGCGGCTACGACGCGTACCGAAGCTTCTGGGGCACAGTCGATTCCGTCACGGTGCGGGATGTCTCCGCGGATCCGGCGCAGCTGACGGTGACCTATCGCCTCACCCTGCGCTACACCGACGGCCGGAGCGGGACCGAGCTGCGGCGGGCGCAGCTGGTCCCGCTCGGCGGGGGCTATCTGATCGACAGTTCGAACGTGGTGTCGTGACTATTTCGGGTCGCGCCCAACCTGTTTCAGGGCGAGGCGTAGCGCGAATTCGATTTGGGCGTTGATGCTGCGGAGGTCGTCGGCGGCCCACTTGGCGATGGCTTCGTGGACCGCCGGATCGAGCCGGAGCAGCACCTTTTTCGGCTCGCGCTTGACCATCAGGAGTAGAGGGTTCCAGCGTTGACGACGGGCGAGGCGGAGCGGTCGCCGCACAGGACCACCAGCAGGTTGGACACCATTGCCGCCTTGCGCTCCTCATCGAGTTCGACCACGCCCTGGTCGGCCAGTCGGTCCAGGGCCATGCCGACCATACCGACCGCGCCCTCGACGATGCGGCTGCGGGCGGCGACCACCTGGGCGGCCTGCTGGCGGACCAGCATGGCCTGGGCGATCTCCGGCGCGTAGGCCAGGTGGGTGATGCGGGCCTCGATGATCTCGATGCCGGCCAGTTCGGTGCGGGCGCGCAGTTCGGCGGTGAGCTCGCCGGCCACTTCGGACCCGTCCCGCAGGCTGGCGGTGTTCGCGTCGTCGGACTGATACGGGTGGGTGGTGGCCAGGTGCCGGACCGCGGTCTCGGACTGGGTGCGGACGAAGTCCTCGTAGTCGTCGACGGCGAAGGCGGCCTTGTAGCTGTCCACCACCTGGTACACGACCACTGCCGCGATCTCGACCGGGTTCCCGTCCAGATCGTTGACCTTCAGCTTCTGGGTCTCGAAGTTCCGGACCCGCAGCGAGATGCCGCGACGGCTGGACAGCGGGGTGACCCAGTGGAAACCGGATTCGCCGACCGAGCCGATGTACTGGCCGAAGAACTGGATCACCTTGGCCTGGTTGGGATTCACCACCACGAACCCGCTCGCTGTCAGCACCGCGGCCAGGAGCGTCACCGCCAGCGCCACACCCAGGATGGTCGACGAACCGCCACCACCGCCCCTGGTGTTCAGCGTGTGTGCCTCGACGGCGACCGCGATGATCAGCAGTATCAGCACCCCCAGCATGAGGAATCCGTTCAGCCGGAAGGCTCGACGCAACTCCATGACATTCTCCTAGTATCGAAGTGATATCACAACGATAGCGCGCAAGCGGGCCCGGGCCAAGCCCGGAAACGCGGCCGGCCCCGCCACGGACAGGTGTGGCGGGGCGAGCGCGCGTGGATCGGACGCGGTCAGTGCGGACGAATATTGCGGTTGTTGCGGAACAGGTTCGCCGGGTCGTACTTCGCTTTCAGACCCGCCAGCCGGTCGTAGGTGGCGGGGCTGTATCCCGCCCGGGTCTGCTCCTCACCGGCCTGATCGCCGCCGCCGTAGAGGAAGTTCAGGTTCTGGCCGAGAGTCCAGGGCTGCAGGGTCTTCAGCACGAGCGACAGCCGGTCGCCGATCTGTCCCGCGTTGTCCGGGTTCGGCATGGTCAGGACGCGGGCGATGTACTCGGCGTCACGGTGGTCCATGGCGATGCCGTTCGGCCCTGGGCGGCCCAGCGCGCCGCCCAGGTGGCGCAGCCCGGCGATCACCGGTACCGGCGAGTCGGGGCCGGTGGCCTCCAGGAACGCGTCCGTGGCATCGGCGGGCAGGTCGGACAGCAGCGCGTTGGTGGCGAGGTAGGGGTGTGGGTGTTCCGGATCCCGGTAGATGGCATGGCTTTCCGTGTACGGCATGACCCGCAGGTCGTCGGCCATCCGCGCGCCGACCGCGCGCAGCGGGGCGACCAGGCGCTCGCCCTCCTCGGCGGAACCGGTGAACGCGATATTGATGGTCGCGACGTACCGGCCGCGCAGGTGCGGCGGGAATGCCGGAATGTCGGGGAAGGCCATCATGGTGATGGCCGAGGTCATCTGCTCGGGCACGTCCCGGGTCCACAGTCGCCACGCCTCCAGCGCCGGCGCGACCAGCGGGGTGTCGAATTGCAGCTGACCGCCGTACACCGTGGTGATCGGCAGCAGCGCCAGCTCCAGTGCGGTGACCACCCCGAAGTTGCCGCCGGTGCCGAGCACCGCGCCGAACAGCTCGTCGCCGGGCTCCAGCCGACGCAGCCGGCCGTCGGCGGTGACGATCTCGATGCCGCGCACATGCTCTGCGGCATAACCGAATTCGCGGGCCAGGATACCGATGCCGCCACCGAGGGTGTAACCGACCACGCCAACCGAGAGCGAGGAGCCGTTCAGCGGCGCGAGGCCGTGCGCGGCGGCCGCCTCGATCAGGGCTCCGGCCTGGACGCCCGCCGCCACCAGGGCGGTCCGGGCGTCGGCGTCGATGCGGATGTCGGTCATGCGGCGGGTGGTGATGAGCACGCCGCCGTCGGTGGCGACCGACAGGCCGTGGCCGGTGTTCTGCACGGCGACCGGAAGGCCGTGGCGCGCCGCGTATTCCACGGCGGCGCGGACGTCCTCGGCGTGGGCCGCGCCGACGACCACGGCGGGGCGGTGGGTGTAAGCGGTCTGGAATCCGGCGATCTCGACGTCGTAGCCGGTGTCGCCGGGCTGGAACACGGGGCCGGTGGTGGCGGGCAGTTCGGTGATCGCTGTCTTCGTCATGTCACCAACTCTGCTCGGCTCCGATCAAGAACTCCAACAGATAGTTTTTCTCGTAGCTATAATCAATAGTTATGGAGCTCCGGCAGCTGCGGTACTTCGTGACGGTCGCCGAGGAGGCCAACTTCACCCGGGCGGCGGCCCGCCTGCACCTGGCGCAGCCAGGGCTCAGCGCGCAGATCCGGCAGCTGGAACGCGAACTGGGACAACCGCTTCTGGACCGTTCCAGCCGCTCGGTCACGCTCACCCCGGTCGGCGAGGCGGTGCTGCCACTGGCCCGGGCGGCCCTGGATCAGGTCGAGCGCATCACCCACACGGTGGACGAATTCACCGGTCTCCTGCGGGGCCACGTCCGGGTCGGCCTGATCTCCGGCGCGGCGGGCGAGGAGATCGACATCGCCGCGGTGCTCGCCGACTTCCACCGCGATCATCCGCAGATCGGCATCTCCCTGACCGAGGACGCCTCCGACGCGATGTACGGCGCGGTCCGCCGCGGCGACCTGGATATCGGCCTGCTCAGCATTTCCGCCGATCTGGACCCGGGCATCAGCGTCGAGAACATCTACGACAGCTCGATTGTCGCGGCCGTGCCGTCGGCCGCCGCCGACTTCGGCGAGCGGATCACGCTGTCCGAGTTGTGCGAACATCCGCTGATCTGTCTGCCGTCCGGGACCGGCCTGCGGGGACTGCTCGAAACAGCGTGTGCCGCAGCGGGTCTCGTGCCGAACGTGGCATTCGAGGCGGCCGCTCCCCCGCTGCTGATCCGGCTGGCCGCGCACGAGCTGGGTGTCGCGGTCGTGCCCCGGATTCCCCCGGCCGACGCGGCCCGGCTCGGGGTGCGGACCCTCGAGATCGATCCCCCGATGCGCGGCCGGCTGGTGCTGGCCTGGAATGCCGAGCGGCCCATGAGCCCCGCCGCGAAAGTCCTGCTCGGTCAGCTTCGTATCGCGCTGGGGCGCTGGAAGGATCCGGCGCCGATGTTCGTCGAGCCCTAGCTGTTCGTCAGGCCCTGGCCGCGAACACCGCCCGCGGTCCGCCGTCCCGGATCGCCTGGACACCGACCAGCACCAGCAGCACCACGCCGGTCACGATGTGCTCGACGGCATCGCTGCGGTGGTTCGGAAAGCTGAACATCAGCACGCTGTGCGCGAACAGTGCCCAGATGCCGACCACGAATCCGCCTCCGACAGCGGCGATCACGCAATACCAGGCGGCCCAGCGCTTGCGCAGCGCGGCCACCAGCGCGGGCGTGAACAGCAGCAGTCCCGCGAGTCCGTGCCAGCCGTTGTAGTCCATGCCGAGGACGGGGGTGGCCGGGGCGTGCTCACCCATGGCGAAGCTGGGTTCGGCGACCCAGCCTGCGATCGCCCAGACGATGTGGACGGCTCCGACCACGAGGACCGCCCATTGCAGGAAACTCCACCGCGCCGATTCGACCGGATGCTCCGCTACCGCCGTGAACCCCATGTCGCTGCCTCCCACAGTGCGACCAAATGCCTACTACGCAATGTAGTTTAATTTGACGACCACCGTAAATCCTGTCACATAATTACCTAAACTTCCCTATTGCGGTCATAAATAGGGAAGTTTAAGGTAGTTTTCGTGACAGATCGTCTGTACTCCGTCGACGAGGTAGCCGAGCGTCTCGGCCTGCATGTCCGCACCGTTCGCGGCTACGTGCGCGACGGGAAGCTACCCGCCATCCGCATCGGCAAGCAGTACCGCATCGCCGCCACCGATCTGGAGGCCTTCACCGGCCTGCCCGCACCCGGTAGCCCGCGCGAATCGGTTGCCCGGCAACCGTATTCGGAGGTATCGACCATCATCGAGGTCGACGCCGTGGATCCCAGCACCGCCGACCGGGTCAGCACCCTGCTGACCGGCGCCGCGGCTACCCGGGGACCGGACGGACAGCCCCTGCGGGTCCAGACCTTCCACGACCGCGAACGCGCTCGCCTGAAGGTCATTCTCGTCGGCGGTCTGGGCGACACCGCCCGGCTGCTCGAATACATGGAAGGAGTCCTCGCGTCGTGAACGCGATCTACAAATCCGAAGCCGGCCGCGCCGCCATCCAGGCCCGTTACCGGGATGTCCTGCGGCAGTGGCCGGTTCCCGCCGAGCAGCTGCACCTGCCCACCAGCGTGGGCGACACCTTCGTGCTCGCGTCCGGCCCGCAGGACGCCCCGCCGGTGATCCTGCTGCACGGCTCCGGCTCCAACAACTCCGCCTGGCGCGGCGATATCGCCTCCTGGGCACGGGATTTCCGGGTCTACGCGGTCGATCTGCCCGGCGAACCCGGCGGCAGCACCGAATCGCGCCCGGCCCTCGGCTCCGGGGCGCTCGCCCAGTGGCTCGACGATGTCCTTGCGGGCCTTCAGCTTTCGTCCGCGAGCTTCGTCGGCATGTCACTGGGCGGCTGGATCGCGCTGGACTACGCCGTCCGCCGGCCCGACCACGTCACGAAACTGGCCCTGCTGTGCCCCGGCGGCATCGGCAAGCAGCGCTTCGGCTGGATCTTCAAGAACCTGGTCGACCACCTGTTCAGCAATCATGACCTGCGCCGCTCCGCGGCCATTGTCACCGGTCTGAACCTGACCGACCACTCGGAGATCCTGGACGATGTGACCCTCACGTTCACGCACTTCACTCCGCGCACGGGCAAGCTGCCGATCTTCACCGACGCCCAGCTGCGCAGCCTCACGATGCCGGTCCTGGTGACCGTCGGCGAAGACGACGTCATGTTCAAATCGGCCGACACCGCCCGCCGCGCAACACAATCCATCCCCGACGCGACCACCCTGGTCCTCCCCGGCGTCGGCCACGCCATCCTCGGCCAGACCGCCCCCATCGAGGAGTTCCTCCGGAAATAACACGATCAGGGAGCTGTCACCGCGGGGAATTCGGGTGAATTCCGCCGGGACAGCTCCCTGATCATGTTGTGCGCCTACAGAATGCGCGACAGGAAGGCCCTGGTCCGGTCGTGCTGGGGGTTGGCGAGCATCTCACGCGGGTTGCCCGCCTCGACGACGACACCGCCGTCCATGAAGACCAGCTGATCGGCCACCTCACGGGCGAAGCCCATCTCGTGGGTCACCACGATCATGGTCATGCCGGATGCCGCGAGTTCTCGCATGACGCCGAGGACCTCGCCCACGAGCTCGGGGTCCAGCGCCGAGGTGGGCTCGTCGAAGAGCATGAGCTTGGGGTCCATGGCCAGGGCACGCGCGATGGCCACGCGCTGCTGCTGACCGCCGGAGAGCTGGGCGGGGTAGGCATCGGCCTTGTCCGCCAACCCGACTCGGTCCAGCAGCTCCCGGGCCCGGGCGGCCGCGGCGGCGCGCTTGAGCTTCTTGACCCGGGTCGGCGCTTCGATGATGTTCTCCAGCGCCGTGCGGTGCGGGAACAGGTTGAAGTGCTGGAAGACCATGCCGATGTCGCGGCGCTGCTTTGCGGCATCGCGCGGGTGCAGCTCGTAGAGCTTGCCGTTCTTCTCGCGGTAGCCGACCAGATCGCCGTCCACATAGAGACGTCCGGCATTGATCTGCTCGAGATGGTTGATGCAGCGCAGGAAGGTGGACTTGCCGGAGCCGGAAGGGCCGATCAGGCAGAGCACCTCGCCGCGCTTCACCTCCAGCGTGATGCCCTTGAGCACCTTCAGTGCGCCGAAGCTCTTGGCCACCCGGTCGGCGCGCACCATCGGCACGTTCGAAGGCGACAACGCGTCCTCGACGAGCGGAATCGGATCCTTGGAGAACGACATCGAGTCCTCGGACATATCAGCGTTCACCTATCCCGTTCCGCCTGCGACTTGAGCCTGAGCCAAGGCCCGCAACTGCTTGGCCGTCAACTGCCGCGATGAACCCCGCGAGTAGTACCGCTCCAGGTAGTACTGGCCGATCATGAGCACGCTCGTGATGAGCAGGTACCAGGTGGCGGCCACCAGCAGCAGCGGGATCGGCTGGAAGTTGATGCTGTAGATGTCTCGAGCCCGGCCGTAGAGGTCGGTGGTGAGCGGGATGGCCGTCACCAGCGAGGTGGTCTTCAGCATGGAGATCAGCTCGTTGCCGGTGGGCGGGATGATCACCCGCATGGCCTGGGGCAGCACCGTGCGGGTCATGGTCTGCGACCACGACATGCCCAGCGCCACCGACGCCTCGCGCTGCCCCTCGCCCACGGAATTGATCCCGGCGCGGACGATTTCGGCCATGTAGGCCGCCTCGTTGAGACCCAGGCCGATCATGGCGAAGAAGAACGGCGCGGACCAGTGCTGTACATCGAAGTGCGTCAGCGACGGGCCGAACGGCACGCCCACTGTCACGGTCTTGTACAGCGACGGGAACAGACCCCAGAACACCAGCTGCACGTAGACGGGCGTCCCGCGGAAGATCCACAGGTAGGCCCATGCCACCGAGCGCAGCACCGGATTGGGCGACAGCCGCATGACCGCCAGCAACACGCCCAGCACCACACCGATCACCATGGCGAACACGGTGAGTTCCAGAGTGACCAACGCGCCCTGGGCGATTCGCTTGTCACCCAGGTACTTGAAGTAGGTGTCCCAGTGGTACGCCTCGTTGGTCTTGGCGCCCCAGACGAACAGAGCCAGGGCAATCAGAATGATCGCGGCGGCGATCCACCGGCCCGGCCGTCGCAGCGGAATCGCTTTGATCGGCTCGGGCTCGGTGCTCGCGACCGCTGACGCAGCCGAGGCTGCGGATTTGGTCTCGTCCTGCGACATAACGGCTTAGCTCGTCGCCCCGTTGATGCCCGACTTGGTGATCGCGCCCTCCTGGACGCCCCAGTTCTCGGCGATCTTCTTGTACTGGCCGTTGTCCATCAGGTACTGCACGGCTTCCTGCAGCACCGGCGCCAGCGGCGAGCTCTTCTTGACCGGCCAGCCGTAGGGCGCGGAGTCGAAGATCGGGCCCGCGGGCTCGATCTTGTCGCTGGCCTGCTTGATGGCGTACGCGGTCACCGGGGAGTCGGCGGACATGGCGTCGACCTGACCCTGCACCAGCGCGTTGGCGGCGGCGGACTGCTCGTCGTAGGCGACCTTCTGGATCTCCGGCTTGCCGGCGGCGACGCACGCCTTGGACTTGGCCGGGATCTCGTCGGTGTCCTGAACGGTGGTGCGCTGCACCGCGACTCGCTTGCCGCAGGCATTGTTCGGGTCGACCGGCTTGCCCTTCTGCTGGGCCCACTGGCTGCCCGCGGAGAAGTAGTCGACGAAGTCGGCGGTGGCCTCGCGCTCCTTGTTGTCGGTGAAGGAGGACATGCCGAGATTGAAGGTGCCCGCCTCGATGGAGGGAATGATCTTCTCGAAGTCGGCTTCCTTGTAGTCGGCCGACAGGCCCAGCACCTTGGCGACCGCGTCCATCAGATCGACGTCGAAGCCGACGATCTTGCCGCTGCTCGGATCCCGGTACTCGTTGGGCTGATAGGGCACGTTCACACCGACGATCAGCTTGCCGGAGGACTTGATGTCGGCGGGCACCTTGGCGGCGATGCTGTCGACCTTGGCCACGTCGACCTTGGCCACGGCGGGGCCGCTGGACTCGGAATTACTGGTACAGGCGGTCAGTGCGAGGGCGCCACCAGCGACGACGACAGCGGCCCGCAGGACACGCCCGCGAAGAGAGTTACGAACAGACACAGCAGTCCTCCACAGTTCGGGTGCGCGACATCCGGGCGTCGCCCGCCGTTTGAAATGTAAGCGAGTGACAACGTCCGCGTCGGTCGGTAACCGAACATTAATCGGCGACACGCCATCGCGTGGCCGAACACGCCCGGTCCCGGAAGTGCGCGCTCACCAGCGGTGCAGCCGGGCGCGCACCTGCTCGGTGAATTCGGAGGTAGAGGCTAGCCCACCCAAATCAGACGTCGCAACACCGGCCCGCAATGTCTCCGCAACCGCACGTTCCACTCGCTCGCCCACCCGCCGCAGGGCGCTGTAGCGCGGGGTCCGGCTCATCCAGCGCAACATGCCCGCGGCGGAGTTGAACAGTGCCACCGGATTCGCACGATTGCGCCCGGCCAGCGTGGGGGCCGCGCCGTGCACCGCCTGCGCCATGATCTGCGTGTCCGAACAGTTCACCGACGCCGCCATGCCGAGCGAACCGCTCAACTCGCCCGCCAGATCGGAAAGGATGTCACCGAACAGGTTTTCGGTGACGATCACGTCGTAGTCCTGCGGCGCGCGAACCAGATGCGCGGCCGCCGCGTCGACGTGCTCGTCGCCGACCTCGATGTCGGGATACCTCGCAGCCACCTCGTAGCAGACGTCACGGAACATGCCCATGGTCATCGGCAGCACGTTCGCCTTGTGCACGATGGTCACCTTCTTGGAGCGCTCGCTCGCGATCTCGAAACTCAGGTGCGCGATGCGCTCGATCGCCGGGCGGGTGAACACGCCGACGGCCAGCGCCACATCCGGCGACGGCTGGAACTCGCCGGAGCCCGCGGCCATATTGCGGTCGGCGTAGAGGCCCTCGGTGTTCTCGCGCAGGATCAGCAGGTCCATGTCCGGGGCGACCGAGCGCACGCCCTCGAGGGTGCGGGCCGGGCGGATATTGGCGTAGAGCCCGAAGCGCTTCCGCACCCTGCCCGCCGGCGGCAGGCCGGTACGGTGCTCGGGCGCGTAGGAGGCGCTGTCGTGCGGGCCCATGATCCAGGCGTCGAGCTCGGCCAGACCGTCGAGGGTCCGGTCGGGTACCGGGTTGCCGTACTGCTCGATCGCCGCGTGTCCCAACGGCAGCGTCACCCATTCCACCGGTGGCAGACCCGTGGCCCGGAAGGCATCGTCGACCACATCCCGGGTCGCGCGCACGATTTCCGGGCCGATGCCGTCGCCCTCCAACAGGCCCAGGCGTACTCGAGTGTCGCTGTCGCTCATGGGAGCCATCCTCGCGCAACCCCCGCCGCGGCGACGCTCCGGCTCACAGCCGCGCATGTTTCGAGATCTGGGCGTAGGTTCGGGACACCATGGTGCAATCGGTGGAACTGGTGCTCGACGCGACGGCCGAGGCCGAGATGCGTCGGCAGTGGGCGCTGCTGCGCGAAATCGGATTGCACGCGCCCGGGCCCGAGCACCGGCCGCACATCACCCTCGCGGTCGCCTCCGAGATCTGGCCGCGACTGGATAAAGTCTTGGCGCGCCAGGAGTTTCGGCCCCTTCCGATCCGGCTGGGCGGACTGTTGGTGTTCGGCTCGCGCACGCCCATTCTGGTTCGGGCCGTGGTGCCCTCCGCACCGCTGATCGCCCTGCAGCACAGGCTGTTCCGCGTCATCGAGGAGTGCCCGGGTATTCCCGCCAATGTGCGCCCGGACATCTGGACGCCGCACGTCACACTCGCGCGGCGGCTGCGGCCGGGACAACTGGAGGCGGCGCTCGACACTGTGGCCTGGGACAAGGACTTCCGGGCTACCGTAGAGGGCATCCGGCGATGGGACGGTGACCGGCGTGACGAGTGGCCCATTTCCGGGACCGAACGACTCTGAACGACCGACCGGCTGATCACCCAGGGAAGATAACCAGTGGGCCCCGTGTTGGACCGGGGGACATCGATACGAGAGGAAACCATGGCCACCCAGACCCTGACCGAGCAGAACTTCGACGAGGTAGTCACCGGCAACGACGTCGTTCTCGTCGACTTCTGGGCATCGTGGTGCGGCCCGTGCCGCAGCTTCGCCCCGACTTTCGAGAAGTCGTCGGAGGCCCACCCCGACGTGGTGCACGCCAAGGTGGACACCGAAGACCAGCAGGGTCTGGCGGCCGCCGCGAATATCCGCTCGATCCCGACCATCATGGCCTTCCGAGAGGGCGTGCTCGTCTTCGCCCAGCCCGGCGCGCTGCCCCCGGCCGCCCTCGAGGACCTGGTCACCCAGGTGAAGGCCCTCGACATGGACGAGGTCCGCAAGCAGATCGCGGAGCAAGAGTCGAAGTAGGCCGCGCGTCCGGCGAACTCAGCGCCGCAACCCCGGAAGGGGTTGCGGCGCTTGGCTTTTCAACCGACACCTCACGCAACCTGACCCCGCTGCCTCAGCAGCGGGGTCAGGTTCCCGCTTCTCTCAGAAGTGCGAACCGAGCCGGTTGATGCCGGCGATCATGGCGCGGATGGTGGATTCGGCCGGGTCGTCGGCGAGCGCGGCGCCCCAGCCGCGGCGGCCGTTGAACTCGCACTGGATGAAGGTGGCCATACCGTCCGCGGTCCGGCGCTGGTGGAACGCGAGGATCTCCACCGGGTAGCCCTCGTCGTAGAGGGCCGAGGTCAGCGCCGCCACCGGGCTGCCCGTCGCCACGACGGTGCGCAGGTGATCGGCGATCTCCAGGGTGGCCGTGCCGGCGCGGTGGCCGATCGGGGTCCAGTCGCTGAGCTTGACCGGGCCCGTCGGGGCACAGTATCGGTCGTGGAACTCGGCGGGGGTCAGGCCGATGCACTCGGCCCGCAGACTCGCGGGGGCAGCGGCGATGAACGCGGCGGTATCAAGGGTGATGGTCATTGAACTAGGTCTTCCCGACTTCTTCCGAAGAAAGTGACAGAGGGGACCAGCAAGAAAAGTTCATTCGGCCGCAGCGAGGGGCCGGTCCGAATCAGACCCCGCTACGGCGGAGAACTACGAGTACGCGCACGCCAGCCACACTCGCGGTGAGCGAAATGAGCGCGGCGCGGTCGCGGTCGGCGACATCGAGCGCTGCGCTGCGGCTGTAGGCGGGATTCGACACGGGGTCGAGCATAAGGGGACAACCACGCAATGGCAACCATATTCGCAATCGACCCATGAGTAACTTCGCCGCAGGTCACCGGATATGCGACGGGCGCCACACCGGCCCGCGAAAGAGTACGAGCAAACACCATGGGGCCCGCAGACATCCGATACGTGAACATGCCCAGCTCACGGCTGGTCCGCCTCCCCGCAACTTCAGCGGACAGCAGTGTGCCGTCGGAGTCGCGCACCCGTGCGTGCGGTCAGGTGGGTGCCCGAATTTTGGACATACCCGGCGAGTTACCCATGGCGCGGCGAAATCAGTTGTTGCGTACCGAACGCCTCGACAGCGCCGGCCGCGCTCGCCTCTAGTGCGCGGCCGAATCCCAGCTGCGGCCCACGCCCACCGAGACCTCGAGCGGCACCGAGAGTTCGATGGCATTGGACATGTGCTCGCGCGCAAGCGATTCCAGTTGCTCGCGCTCGCCGGGAGCGACCTCGAAGACGAGTTCGTCGTGAATCTGCAAGAGCATCCGGGACTTCAGCCCGGCCACCCGGATCGCCTTCTGTGTGTCGATCATGGCGACCTTGATGATGTCGGCGGCAGTGCCCTGGATGGGGGCGTTGAGGGCCATCCGCTCGGCGGCCTCACGACGCTGCCGGTTGCTCGAATCCAGATCCGGCAGATAGCGGCGGCGGCCGAAGAGGGTCTCGGTGTAGCCGGTCTTGCGGGCCTGCTCGACGGCGTCGCGCAGGTAGTCGCGGATGGCGCCGAAACGGTTGAAGTAGATGTCCATCTGGACCTTGGCCTCGTCGGCGCTGATCTTCAACTGCTGGGACAGGCCGTAGGCGGACAGACCGTAGGCCAGGCCGTAGGACATGGCCTTGATGCGGCGGCGCGTTTCCGGATCCACCTCGGAAATGGGAATGTCGAAGGCCTTGGATGCGACGAAGTTGTGCAGGTCCTCGCCGGAGTTGAAGGCCTCGATCAGGCCCTCGTCCTTGGAGAGGTGGGCCATGATCCGCATTTCGATCTGGCTGTAGTCCGCGGTCATGAGCGACTCGAAGCCCGCGCCCACCACGAAGGTGTCGCGGATGCGGCGGCCCATATCGGTACGGATCGGGATGTTCTGCAGGTTGGGCTCGGTCGAGGAGAGCCGGCCGGTGGCCGCGACCGTCTGATTGAAGGTGGTGTGGATGCGGCCGTCGTCGGCGACCGACTTGAGCAGGCCGTCCACGGTCACCTTCAGACGGGTGGCGTCGCGGTGCTCGAGCAGGTGCTCCAGGAACGGGTGCCCGGTCTTCTCGAAGAGGCCCTCGAGCGCATCGGCATCGGTGGTGTAGCCGGTTTTGGTGCGCTTGGTCTTCGGCATGTCGAGCTCGTCGAACAGCACAACCTGCAGCTGTTTGGGCGAGCCCAGGTTGATCTGCTTGCCGATCACGCCGTAGGCGTTGTTGGCGGCCTCGGCGACGCGGTCGGCGAACTCGCGCTGCAGCTCCTCCAGCTGGTCGGAGTCGACGGCGATGCCCGCGGCCTCCAGATCGGCGAGCACGCTCAGCAGCGGGAGTTCCATATCGCGCAGCAGGGCGGTGGACTCGATGCGCTCGAGCTCGGTGTCGAAGGCGTCCGCGAGGTCGGAAACCGCACGGGCGCGCAGCATCTGGGCATTGGCAACCTCGGCGTCGACCTGCTCCTCGTCGTCGAGCAGCGACAGCTGGGTCTCGCCGCCACTGTCGACGCGCAACTCCCGGCTCAGGTAGCGCAGTGACAGGTCCTCGAGGTTGAAGGTGCGCTGGCCGGGCAGGATCAGATAGGCGGCCAGCGCGGTGTCGCTGGTGAGCCCGCCCAGTTGCCAGCCACGGCCGCGCAGGGCGTGCATGGCGGTCTTGGCCTCGTGCAACGCCTTCGGGATCTCGGCGTCGGCGAGCCAGGCGCCCAGCGCCTTCTCGTCCTCCGGGGTGAGGGTGTGCACGTCGATGTAGGCGCCCTCGCCGTCGGCGGCGGCCAGCGCCATGGCCTGGGTGTCACCGTGGATCGGCGAGCCGGTCCCGACCACGGAAACACCGTGCCGCACACCGGTTCCGGCATGTGCGGTCAGCCAGTCCGCGACCGTGCCCGCCGCGAGGGTGCTGCCGCTGATCTCGAAACCGGCCTCGGCCTCGGGCTCCACCGGGGCCAGGGTGTCGAAGAGGCGATCGCGCAGGACGCGGAACTCCAGCTCGTCGAACAGGCGGTGGATCTTCTCCCGGTCCCACGGCTGCACGGCCAGCTGCTCCGGGGTGTAGGGCAGCGGCACGTCCTTCACCATCTCGGTGAGCTGACGGTTGAGCACGACGCTGGACAGGTTGGCGCGCAACGCGTCTCCGACCTTGCCCTTGACCTTGTCCACCTGGTCGACCAGCGTGGCCAGATCACCGTATTCGCGCACCCACTTGGCGGCGGTCTTCTCCCCCACGCCGGGAATGCCCGGCAGGTTGTCGCTCGGGTCGCCGCGCAGCGCCGCGAAGTCCGGATACTGCTGCGGGGTGAGCCCGTACTTCTCCTCCACCGCCGCCGGGGTGAACCGGGTCAGCTCGGAGACGCCCTTCTTCGGGTACAGGACGGTGACGTTGTCATTGACCAGCTGCAGCGAATCGCGGTCACCGGTCACGATGAGCACCCGGAAACCCTCGGGCACGGCCCGCGTGGTGAGGGTGGCGATCAGATCGTCCGCCTCGTACCCCTCGATGGCCATCACCGGAATCCCCAGCGCCCCCAGCACTTCCTGGGTGGTCTCCACCTGGCCCTTGAACTCGTCGGGCGTGCTGATCCGGTTCGCCTTGTACTCGGGGAACGCCTCGGTCCGGAAGGTCTTCCGGCTCACGTCGAACGCCGCCGCCACATGCGTGGGCTTCTCGTCGCGCAGCAGATTGATCAGCATCGCCGTGAACCCGTACACGGCATTGGTGGTCTGCCCACTGTGCGTCTTGAAGTTCTCCGCCGGCAGCGCATAGAACGCGCGATAGGCCAGCGAATGCCCATCCAGCAGCAGCAGGGTCGGCTGCTCCCCGGACGCAGATGCGGGCACAACACCAGGACGCTGATCAGTAGAGGCAGGGGTCACCCGACAGAGTCTAGGTATCCCCTCCGACATCCGTGGGCAGCGGGCATACTCGGCCCGTCGCCGCAGGTCAGCAAAACCGATTTCATCGCGGCCGGGCTACCTGGTAGCGTATGCCCTCGCCAAGGGGTGTAGCTCAATTGGCAGAGCAGCCGTCTCCAAAGCGGCAGGTTGCAGGTTCGATTCCTGTCGCCCCTGCAGAAGGCTTCGGGCCGGTCACCGGAAGGTGACCGGCCCGAACGCTTTTCGGGGTCGGGTGTCAACCGACGCCGAGGTAGGCGGACTTGACGGCGGGGTCGTGCAGGAGGGCCCGGCCGCCGCCGGTTTTGGTGACCTCACCGGTTTCCAGGATGTAGGCGCGGTGGCTGCGGGTCAGGGCCTGCTGGGCATTCTGCTCGACCAGCAGGACCGTGGTGCCCTGGGCGTTGATGTCGGCGATGATTCGGAAGATCTGCTGGATCACCATGGGGGCCAAGCCCATTGACGGCTCGTCCAGCAACAGCAGCTGGGGGCGGGCCATCAGGGCGCGGCCGATGGCCAGCATCTGCTGCTCGCCGCCGGAGAGGGTGCCGCCCACCTGGCGGCGGCGTTCGAGCAGTCGTGGGAACAGCTCGTAGACCCAGTCCAGGGTGCGGGTGTAGTCGGCCTTGGCCTTGAACGGTCGTGCGTGACAACCCATGTCGAGGTTTTCCTGGACCGTCATGCCGGGGAAGACACCACGGCCCTCGGGGGCCTGGATCAGGCCCGCCACGACGCGTTCGTGGGCCTTCATACGGGTGATGTCGCGACCCTGGAACATGATGCGGCCGCGGGTGAGTGGCAGCAGGCCGGAGAGGGCACGCATGGTGGTGGTCTTGCCCGCGCCATTGGCGCCCAGCAGGGTCACCAGCTCGCCCTGGCCGACGGACAGCGAAATGCCGTGCAGGGCTTGGATTCTGCCGTAGTTGACCACCATATCCTCGACCGTCAGCAGGGGCTGATCGGACGGGGTTTCCGGCACGTCCGGCGCCGGGATGGGCTTGGTCAGGTCCGGGATCGCTTGTGCGCCAGGCTTGCCCGGGCCCACATCCGCACCGTCGTGCGGCGCGATCGCGGCCTGCTCGGTGCCGCTGTCCGCGACCTCCGCCTCGTCGGGCACGCCCAGATACGCGTTGATCACCGCCGGATCCTGGCGGATCTGGTC
Organism: Nocardia sp. NPDC101769; assembly: GCF_044766925.1. NCBI lineage: Bacteria > Bacillati > Actinomycetota > Actinomycetes > Mycobacteriales > Nocardiaceae > Nocardia > Nocardia sp. NPDC101769. Next base: position 155,676 of record NZ_JBIWMX010000013.1, read on the forward strand.
CGGCAGCCCGTCGGCGATCTTACGGCCGAACTCGAGCACCACGATGCGGTCGGTCACGCCCATGACCAGCCGCATGTCGTGCTCGATGAGCAGCACCGTGTAGCCGTCGTCGCGGATCTTGCGGATCAGATCCATGAGCGCCGACTTCTCGCTCGGGTTGAAGCCTGCGGCCGGCTCGTCCAGGCACAGCAGCTTCGGTTCCGTCGCCAGCGCGCGGGCGATCTCCAGGCGGCGCTGATCGCCGTAGGACAGATTGCGCGCCTTCTCCACCGCGTGCGCGGCGATGCCGACGAATTCCAGCAGCGCCATGCCTCTTTCGAGCGAGTCGCGTTCCTCGCTCCGGTGCCGGGCGGTGCGGAAGATGGCGCCCGGGACCGAGGTCCTGTGCCGCGCGTCCGCGCCCACCACCACGTTCTCCAGCGCGGTCATCTCGCCGAAGAGCCGGATGTTCTGGAAGGTGCGTGCGATACCGAGGCGAGTGATCTCGTTGCGCTTGGTCTTGGTGAGCGGCTTGCCGTCGAAGTAGACGGTGCCGCCGGAGGGCCGGTACACGCCGGAGATGGCGTTGAAGCAGGTCGTCTTGCCCGCGCCATTGGGTCCGATGAGCCCGAGGATCTCGCCGCGGCGGATCTCGAAGCTCACGGCGTCCAGCGCGGTGAGACCACCGAACTTCACCGTCAGCCCGTCGGTGCGCAGCAGCGGCGCGCCGATTGCGGTCTCGATCTCCCGGTGCGGCGCAACGACTTCCGCGACCACATCGTGGTCCTTGTAGACCGGCATCACCTCCGTTACGTCCAGCGTGCCCGCGCTGGGCTCTGCCTCCGGCGCCGCATACCCGGCGGCCATGTCCTCGTTGTCGAAGAGCGCGTCGCCCGGCCCCGTCATTGCCCCGCTCCCGTCGCCTGCGCGGCCACCACCGGCCGTCGCACCGCCCGATACACCTGCCGCCCGTAGGCGAGCAGTTTCTGCCGAGCCGGGAACAGACCCTGCGGCCGGAAGATCATCACCACCACCAGCGTGAGTCCGAAGAACAGATACTTGTAGTCGCCCAGCGACTGCCCGCCCACACTCACCGACATGAATCGGTTGGGCAGGTACACGATCAGGAACGCGCCGACGATCACGCCGAGCTTGTTGCCCTGGCCGCCCAGCACCACCGCGCACAGGAACAGCATCGAGTTGATGACATTGAATCCGGCCGGGTTGATGAACTGCACCTGGCCCGCGTACAGCGCGCCGGACAGGCCGCCGATGGCCGCGCCGATGGTGAAGGCCCACAGTTTGAACTTGAAGGTGGGCACGCCCATGATCTCGGCGGCGTCCTCGTCCTCGCGGATGGCGACCCAGGCGCGGCCGACACGGCTGCGCTCGAGATTGCCGACCAGCATCAGGACGCCGACCACCAGCACGATGCCCAGCCAGTACCACCAGGTGCCGGAGTTGGCCCGGTCCAAAGGATTCCAGCTGCTCGTATCGCCCAGGTTGCCGGAGGAGAAGTAGCCGCCGGGGTGACTGTCCGACTCGCCGAGCTTCGGATACTGGATCCGCGACAGCCCGAGGCTGCCATTGGTGATCTCGGGCAGATTGTCGGCCAGCAGGCGCACGATCTCACCGAAGCCGAGGGTCACGATGGCGAGGTAGTCGCCACGCAGGCGCAGGGTGGGCGTACCCAGGATCAGGCCGGAGATGGCCGTCAGCAGGATCGCGATCGGCACACACGCCAGCCACGCCCACTTGGGGTCCAGGAAGCCGCCGTTGGTCTGATTCCACGGGCTGTTCGGGCTGGTGAGCAGACCCACCGAATACGCACCGACCGCGTAGAAGCCGACATATCCCAGGTCGAGCAGACCGGCCTGTCCCACAACCACATTCAGGCCGATGGCGATGAGGGCGTACATGGCGAACTGCGCCATCACCCCGCCGAAACTGGTGCCGGGGGTGTCCAGCAGCGGCAGCTTGAACAACGGCAGTACGGCCAGCACGATGACCGCCGGCACGCCGAACGCCCACTGCGCCGGGCGGGACAACCCGCCCCACCAGTTCCGGATGGCGTCGCCGACGCCCCGCCCGGCGGGCGAATTCTGTGGCATGGGGGCCGGTTTCGTTGTCGTCGTCATGCCCGCGCCCTCCCCAGGCTCTCGCCCAGAATGCCGGTCGGGCGAATCATCAGCACGCCGACCAGCACCACGAAGGCCACCACGTCACGCCACTGCGTGCCGAACAGGATCTGCCCGTAGTCCTCGGCCAGACCCAGCAGCAGGCCGCCCAGCAGCGCGCCGCGCAGGTTGCCGATGCCGCCCAGCACCGCGGCGCTGAACGCCTTGATGCCCAGGATGAATCCGCCGTTGTAGATGATGCCGTTGGGGATCTTGAGCGTGTAGAGCAGCGCGGCCGCACCCGCGAGCACACCGCCGATGAGGAAGGTCAGCATGATCACCCGCTCCCGGGAGACCCCCATCAGCGTGGCGGTATCGGGGTCCTGCGCCACCGCGCGAATGCTGCGGCCGAATTTCGTTTTGTTGATGAGCAATTCGGTGGTGAGCGCCAGCGCGATCGCCGCGAGCACGATCACCAGCGAGATATTGGTAACAGAGGCGCCGAAGATCTGGAACTGCTCGGTGGGCTTCACCAGCACGATCGGCTGCTGCGCATTGGTGCCGCCGAGCTTGTTGCCGGTCAGCTTCGGCAGCACGTAGTGCACGAATTCCTGCAGTACGAACGACATTCCGATCGCGGTGATCAGGAAGATCAGCGGTTTCGCGCCGCGTTTGCGCAGCGGGCGGTACGCGACCCGCTCCAGGCCCACCGCGGCCGCGCCGGAGACCAGCATGCCGAAAACCATGGCGGCGCCCAGATAGATGACGGTCGAGACGACGCCCTGGGAATACACATCGCCGCTGGCGGCGAATCCGAAGACCATCAGCCCGACCAGCTGGCCGAACATGCCCAGCATGAAAACTTCCGAATGGGCGAAATTTATCAGGCGCAACACACCGTAGACCAGTGTGTATCCGACCGCGACCAGGGCGTAGATCGAACCGTACGTCAAACCTTCGACGGTCAGCCGCCAGAATTGGTCGACTACGCCGGAGACATTGAATTCGATGGAACTGCTCGCGAGGAGGGTCACATCGGCCAGAGCGGGTGCAGACATTCGTTACTTTCGCCGTCCGAGGAAAACAGCGTGCGCCGAAACCGATTCGGCACACGCTGTTCCGAATAGTGAGTGCTACTTGACCTGGTACATCCAGATCAGAGCGTTCGCCAATTCACCGGTGGAGCCCCACTTGTATTCGCGGGCCAGGCCCTGGCCGTCGTAGTTGCGCACGTAATCGACCAGATCGGGGCGGGTGACCTTACCGGCCTCGATGCCCTTGAGCACGATGGTGGTCAGGTCGTAGCCCTCGGTCGAATAGGTGCCCGGTTCATAGTTGTTGAATGCCTTGTAGGCGGTGGTGAACTTGTCCGACGCCGGACCACACGGGCACGACAGCAGCGCGTCCTTGGAGGCATTGCCCGCCTGCTTGACGAACTCGACGTCCTTGGTGCCGTCGTCGGAGATGAAGGTCGCGGTCACACCGCCATTGCGCAGCTGGCTGACCAGTGGGGACGCCTCGGCGTAGTAGCCGGCGTAGAAGATGCCATCCGGCTTGGCCGACGCCATCTTCGACACCGTCGCGGAGAAGTCCTTGTCCTTCTGCTTGACGTTGGCCGCGCAGCTCGGGTCGGCGATCGACCCAAGGCCCTCGGTGACGGTCTTGGCCAGGCCGGTGCCGTAATCCGAGTCGTCGGCGATGACGCAGATCTTCTTGAACCTGCCGGTGCCCTTGAGGTATCCGCCCACGGCCGGACCCTGGATGCCATCGTTGCCCAGGCCGCGGAAGAAGTTGCTCCAGCCGTTGGTGGTCAGGGTGACGTTGGTGGCCGACGGCGTCAGCGACAGCAGATTGGCCTGGTTGAGGATCGCACCGGTCGCCTTGGTCTCACCGGAGAAGGTCGGGCCGATCAGGGCCACGATCGACGGATCGCTGACGATGGTCGGGATGACCTGGGTGGCCTTCTGCGGGTCGCCCTCGGTGTCGAATTCCTTGACCGTCACCTGGCAGCCCGGGTTGGCCTTGTTGTGCTGGTCCAGCGCCAGTTTCACGCCGCGGATGATGTTCAGGCCGAGGTTGGCGTTGTCACCGGTGAGCGGGCCCGCCATCGCGATCGTCTGAGGTGCGCACTTCCCCTTGCCGTCGCCGGCCGGATCGGCGGCCGCGCTGGTGTCCTTCGCCGGAACTTCCTTGCCCTGGCCGTCCACCTGCACGAGAGGCTGAATGGTCAGATTCGAGCCGCCGCCCGAATTATCCGTTGATTTGCTACTGCATCCCGCCGACGCCAGAGCCAGTACGGCCGCCGCTCCGATGACCACCGCTCGCGCCGTGCGACTGCGTCGCAGGGATGACGTGCGCGTCAATGAACCAAGCACGATTCACCTCATGTTCTGTGCTCCCCCGGGGTGACCGAGGAGGGCCGCCCCATCGATCGGCCCGTCCAGAACATAGCCCCGCTACGTTAGCTCCGCATCACATTCGAATCATCCATGTGACATCGCAACAAACGCAGAAGGCCCTGCTGTTACCGCACTGTTAATTTCTCCAGTGCATTAGCGGCAACAACAGGGCGACGGCGTGGCGAATGTGTCTTACTTCGGCGCGAGGTTCTCCAGCACCACTTCCGCGACCGCCTTCATAGTGGTGCGACGATCCATGGCCGTGCGCTGTATCCACTTGAACGCCTGCGGCTCTGACAGCCCCTGGGTCTGCATCAGCACACCCTTGGCACGCTCGACCAGCTTGCGGGTCTCGAGCCGGTCGGTCAGATTCGCGACCTCGCTCTCGAGCGCCGCGATCTCATGGAATCGAGATGCGGCCAATTCGATGGCCGGCACCAGATCCGACTTGGTGAACGGCTTCACCAGGTACGCCATCGCACCCGCGTCGCGCGCCCGCTCCACCAGATCGCGCTGACTGAAGGCGGTCAGGATGACCACCGGCGCAACGCGTTTCGACGCGATCTCGGCCGCCGCGTCGATGCCGTCCCGACGCGGCATCTTCACGTCCATGATCACCAGATCCGGCCGTAGCTCCTCGGCGAGATCCACGGCCTGCTGACCGTCTCCCGCCTCACCCACCACGTGATAGCCCTCCTCCGAGAGCATCTCCACCAGGTCCATCCGGATGAGCGCCTCGTCCTCGGCAACCACCACCCGCTTGGGGGCGGACGCCGCAGCGTCCTTCTTCGAACCGCCCCCTGCTGTCGTTCCCATAGATGAACCCCTGTCGCTTCCGAATACCGATACCCGATGCCACCTCGCCTTGCGCCACCCTCGCAGGCCCGGCACGCATCGAGTCACCCCAAAGAGTACCGTTCACCCGCCCCCACAACCCACGTACCCAGGGCAAACCGACCAGTATCACAACCGCGTAACCCCCGGACCCCCTCGATTAGTCTCTTTCCCCTCCACCCGCTATCATTTCTTCCCGGTGCGCCGGGTTGGCGGAACTGGCAGACGCGACGGTCTCAAAAACCGTTGTCCGAAAGGACGTGTGGGTTCGAGTCCCACACTCGGCACCACTTGTGATTCCGGATCTGGAGATCATTCACCCACCCCACTCTGGGGGCCACTCGCGATGAGAGTCGGCGGCTCTGCGCTGTCCGGGGACTTCCATTGAACCGCTCGGGCACAGTCGGCCTGGCGGGGGGAATTCGGCTTGCGCTCAGAGGGTTCCGGGGTGGGGGTGTGAGAAGTGGTGTCCGGCAGGGGGTTCGCGGATGGTCAACCTTGGGTTGACGGGCTAGGGTGGCGGGATGCGCGTCGTGTTTGCCAGCCTTGCGACTGTGGGGCATGCGTATCCGCTGGTGCCGTTGGCGGTGGCGGCTCGGGAGGCGGGGTGCGAGGTGCATTTCGCAGTGGGGGCGGGGATGCACGGGGTGATCGGGCGGCATGGGTTGGCGGCGTTTCGGCCGGGGGATTGCTTTTCCGAGATGTATGCGGAGGATATTGCGCGGGATTTGGAGCGGTTGCGGCCGGATCTGGTGATTCATGAGTGGGGGGTGCCGGGGGCGGCGATTGCGGCGCGGCGGGCGGGGATTCCAGGGGTATGGCATGGGTTCGGGCGGATGTTTCCGGAGGGGATCGGGCTGGAGAATCCGCTGGGGATCGCCGGCGTGGAGGGGGTGCCGCATATCGATATTTGCCCGGCCTCGCTGCAGGACAAGGAATTTCTGAAAGAAGAACGGATCGAGTTGCGGCCGGTTCCGTATCCGGAGAAGGGGGAACTCGCCGCGCTGCCGGGCATACCGACGTCCCGGCCACTGATCTATCTGACGCTGGGCACCGTGTTCGGCACACCGGGACTGCTCACGCAGGCCGTATCCGGACTGTCTCGGCTCGACGCCCAGGTCATTGTCGCCGCGGGGCGGGTGGATCCGGACGAGCTCGGTGCACTGCCGGGCAATGTCAGTGTTCACGGGTGGGTGCCGCAGTCTCGGCTACTCCCCCACGTCGATCTCGTCGTGCATCACGGGGGCAGCGGTACCACGCTCGGTGCGTTGAACTTCGGAGTGCCTCAACTGGTCCTGCCGCAGGGGGCCGATCAGTTCGCCAATGCGGATGCGCTGGAGGCGGTGGGGGCGGCGATTCAGCTCGGGGCTGGCGAGGTCGACGCGGATGCGGTCGCCGAGCGGGCGGCGACGTTGCTGCCGCGGCGGGGCAATTCTTATCGAGAGGCGGCCGAGGTGGTCGCGGCGGAGATCGCTCGGATGCCCGGGCCGGATGAGGTCGTCGAGCGGCTTCGCGACTACGTCGCGGGCCGATAGGGGCACCCGGGCTCCCGTACCGGGTCGGGCGGGGGATAAATCGGGGCGAACAGTCGGATTTCACTACGGCGGGCCGCCGCGTCGCGCATCATCGGTGTCCGTAGGTCCGAGAGCATGGTGGAGGTTGCATGCGAATCCCGATATCCACGTGGGCGAAAGTGGGGCCGGCCGGGGTCGGCCTGGCGGTGGCGGTTGTGGCGTTGTGCGCCGGGTGCGGGACGGAAACAGGCGGGTCGGCGATACCGGCCGGGGCAGGATCGACGCCGGGAGAGACGACCGTGGTCAAGACGACGTCTTCGAAGGAATCGAACCAGCCGTCGGACGGGCTACCGGCGGCCTCGAACGGGACCGATCTCAGCGCCTGCTCCAACGGCAATTGCGAGGTCCGGATCGACGGGCCGACCACGATTCCGGTTCCCGGATTCTCCCGGATCAGTAGTGTCCGGATCGGGCAGATCAGCCCGGGCTCGGTCACCGCGTCGACGACGGTGTTCGGGCTGCCGGTATCCGGTTCGACCGGGGTCGGTGGCACCATCTTCCTGAACGGCCTGACCGTGAAGATCGTTGCCGTCCAGGGCAATTCGGCTGTCCTGCGGCTGAGCACCTAGTCGGCGCGCCGGGCCGCGTCCACGTTCCGGCAACGCACCGCACGGCGGACTAGACTTCGGTCGAGACGATCGAACAGCGGTTTCGAACCGCGAGCACAGCGGCGCCGTAGTCCCGCACAGATCAGCGAAGCGTGCGGAGGTCACGAATGCGGGTGAAGAGAATGACCGCGGACCTGTCCGAATATCCGGATCTGGTCGTGATCCTGCTGGGGATGCGCGTGCGCCGGCCGCGGGGAATCCTGCGGCTGCTGGGCGTCGGCCCCAAGCTGTATCGATCGCATCACGACATGCCGGACGGGCTCCTGTCGCACGAGGATGTGGTGTGGTCGCTGTGGCCACCGCACTGGGGTGCGCGGCAATACTGGCGGGATCTGGAGAGCCTGGAACGGTGGACGCGGTCCGACCCGCACCGGCAGTGGTGGCAGCAATTCCTGCGGGATTCCGGCGGCACCGGATTCTGGCACGAGGCCTATTTCGCCAGGGGCGGAATCGATTCCGTGTACGACGATATGTCCGCCCGCACCGGGCTGGCCCGGTTCGCACGAACCGTCCCTGCTCGGGGGCGGTTGTTCTCGACGCGTGGCCGGGTCGGCGATACGATCCAGGCCGGCGATCGGGCCGTGCCCGAAATCGCGCCCGTGATAACGGAATCCGCGTTGTACGACACGGCGGACACCAATAACTGTTCGGCTATTGATTTGCCGGAAGCGAACGGGCATGCTCACATTCCAGGGGCGTTGACCTGTTGCCAATCGGACATTCCGGTAAACGAGAACCAACATCAGGTGAGCGACATTCGACCGCGCGATGAACATCGGGGTTGAAACGTGTGATTCGGTCACGGAACTGTTTCGAAGCGACAACGGCGGGCATAAGTTATCCGCATGCATGTGCTGTTCGTGTGCAGCGGAAATGTTTGCCGATCCGTCATTGCCGAACGCCTCACCCTGGCGGTGGCCGCCGACCACGGACTACAGGAGCTGTCCGCGGAGAGTGCCGGCGTGCGCGCACTGGTCGGATTCCCCGTGGAACCCCTTGCCGCACAGACGATTGTGGGCCTCGGCGGCAACGCCGACAATTTCAAGGCCCGTCGCCTCAAGGCCGAGATGGTGCACCGCGCCGACCTGGTGCTGGCCATGACCGAGAAGATTCGCGACCAGGTGTGCGAACTCGTGCCCGAGGCGCTCCCCCGCACCTTCACGCTGCTCGAGGCGTACCGGATCGCCAAGGTCAGCGGCGCGCGCACCGTAGTCGGACTGCACGCCGCGCGCAACGATCTCGCCTATGTCGGCAGGGAGAACATCTCCGACCCGGTCGGCCTGTCGCCGCAACAGTTTTGCGATGTCGGCGACCGCATCGCCGAGGCGCTGGTGCCGCTGCTGCTCGCCTTGCACGCCCATCAGCATCCGCAGGCCACGCTGCACCCGCGCAGCGCCGCGGACGGGCAGCCGCCGCTGCTGGTGATAGACGGCGGCCGGGGCGAGCAGGGCAGGCGAGCAGAGCCCCCGCGGCCGGCCGAATACTACGGGCCGGCAGTCGAACCGACCCGGCACGCGGCGGAATCCGCCGGATAGCAGGCAAATCCGGCATCCCCGGCCCTGGACCCCGCGTGTCAATACACCTTGCTGCGTGGTTGGTCCGGCAAGGGATTACACTCTCGCGCGGAACACCTATCCGTTCCGCCGAACGCCACTGCCGGTGGTTCGACACAAGAACAGGACCAAGGACATGCCGAAGCGAATTTCGGATGTTTCGCTCCATGTTTACGTGACACCTCAGACCCTGCACCGCGTCACCGAGACCGTGTGCCGCGTGGTCGATGAATATGTCGCCGATCGAGATATCTTCGCGTGGCGCTTCACCCTCCCGGTGGAGTGCGACGAACCCACCCACACCGTGCTCGAAACCCAGTGGCGGCTGGACAATCCCGGCGCGGAGCCGGGCGCCCGCCGCACTTACGAGATCGCGCTCAGCCTGGTGGGCGAGGCCCGTCAACTAACCAAGGCGGGCATCGCCAAGCTCGAGCAGCGCCTGGTGCTGGAGCTGTCCGCCGACGAACCGATCCCCTACATCGTGCACGCCCTGCAGCGCGAGAACTTCGAACTCGAAGAAAACCGCGAGCTGATCTAGGCCAACTCTCGGGACTCGGGCCTTCGCCTCCCCGCGGCCGGGCTTCGCCCCCGAACCCCCTGGAGATTTCGGGGGCTCCGGCCCCTGACCCCCGAGATTAGCCCTGGCCGACACCCGGAACGCGTCACACCCATCGCCTGGAACGCGCGTCGGGCCGCGCCCCGAAGGGCACGGTCCGATCCTTTATGCGTCGTTGTCCGAGCGCTCGCGTCTCAGCGTCTCGCCGGGAAGTGGCGGATCACGCCTTCCTGCACGGTCGTCGCGAGCAGGTCGCCGTTCCGGGCGTAGAAGTGGCCGCGGGCCAGGCCGCGGGAACCCGCCGCCACCGGGGACTCGGTCGCGTAGAGCGACCAGTCGTCGAAGCGGAAGGGCCGGTGGAACCAGATGGAGTGGTTCACCGTGGCCGCGATGATGCGATCCCAGCCCCAAGACAGCCCGTGCGTGGTGATGATGGAGTCCAGCACCGTGGTATCGGACGAATACGCCAGCGCCGCAACGTGAATCAGCGGGTCGTCGGGCAACTGTCCGTCGGTGCGCATCCAGACCCGGTTGTGGCCGAGGCTCTCGCCCTTGCCCTTGAGGATCCAGGCCGGGTCGTTGGTGTAGCGCATCTCGATGGGATGCGGTGCGTTGACGAACATCTGGAGCTTGTCCTCCAGACCCGAGAACGACTCCTCCACGCGCGGAAGGTCATCCGGCCCCGGAACGTCGGGCAGGGGCGCGCCGTGCTCGAGCCCCTTACCCCAGTCCTGGAAGGCGGCGAGCATGACGAACAGCTCCTGCCCGTCCTGGTACGCCGTGACCGTGCGGTTGGCGATGGAGCGGCCGTCCCGATGCCGATCGACGTGGTATTCGATCGGCTGCTTCGGGTCTCCGCCCCGCACGAAGTGCGCGTTGACCGCGTGGATCGGACGCTCCGGACCCACCGTCCGTCCCGCGGCGATGATCGCCTGCGAGACCAGCTGGCCGCCGAACGTGCGGCTCCACACCTTCTCGGGATGGTGACCGAGGAAGATGTCAGGGCCGTTCTCCTCCAGATCGAGCAGGCGCAGCAGCTCCCGCAGATCGTCGGATAGACCGGTCCCCTCGGGGTCCGCGACGACGTCCGAAGACGTCGCGTCCAGCGACGCATTCAAATTAGTGGTCCTCCTCGCCGATGCGATGCACGTGGATCAGGTTGGTGGACCCGACGGTACCCGGCGGCGAGCCGGCCACGATGACCACGAGGTCACCCTTCTTGTACCGGCCGATCGAGAGCAACGCGTTGTCCACCTGGTGGATCATCTCGTCGGTCGTGCCCACGGGAGGAACGATGAACGTTTCCACGCCCCACGTCAAGGCGAGCTGACTCCGAATCGCGGCCTGCGGGGTGAAGGCCAGCAGCGGCAGCGGGGTGTGCAGGCGGGCCAGGCGGCGCACCGTGTCACCGGACTGCGTGAAGGCAACCAGCGCTTTGGCATTCAACCGCTCGCCGATATCGCGGGCGGCGTAGGAGATGACACCGCGCTTGGTCCGCGGCACGTGGGTCAGCGGCGGCACCCGGGTCGAGGACTCGGATTCCACAGCGTGCACGATGCGGGCCATGGTGCGCACGGCCTCGATCGGGTAGTCGCCGACCGAGGTCTCACCGGAGAGCATGACCGCGTCCGCGCCGTCGAGCACGGCATTGGCCACGTCGGAGGCCTCGGCGCGGGTCGGGCGGGAGTTGGTGATCATGGACTCCAGCATCTGGGTGGCCACGATGACCGGCTTGGCGTTCTCGCGGGCCATCTGCACCGCGCGCTTCTGCACCAGCGGTACCTGCTCGAGCGGCAGCTCCACGCCGAGGTCGCCGCGGGCGACCATGATGGCGTCGAAGGCCAGCACGATGGCTTCCAGATTGTCGATGGCTTCGGGCTTTTCGAGCTTGCCGATGACCGGCACCCGGCGGCCCACACGATCCATGATGTCGTGCACCAGCTCCACATCGGAGGGCGAGCGCACGAAGGACAGCGCGATGAAGTCCACGCCCAGCTTCAGGGCGAATTCCAGGTCGTCGATGTCCTTTTCGGACAGCGCGGGCACGGACACGTCCATGCCGGGCAGCGAGACGCCCTTGTTGTTGGAGACGGGGCCGCCCTCGGTGACCCGGCAGATGACGTCGTTGTCCTCGACACGCAGCACGGTCAGCCCGACCTTGCCGTCGTCCACGAGCAGCCGGTCGCCGGGCTTGGCGTCCTTGGCGAGGTGTTTGTAGGTGGTGGAAACCCGGTCGTGAGTTCCTACGATGTCGTCGACGGTGATACGGACTTCCTCGCCGGTGTTCCAGACGGTCTTGCCGTCGCCCTCGAACCGGCCCAGCCGGATCTTCGGGCCCTGCAGGTCGGCGAGGATACCGACAGCGCGGCCGGCAGTATCGCTGGCAGCGCGCACCTTCTTGTAGTTCTCGGCATGATCGGAGTGCTCGCCGTGGCTGAAGTTCAGGCGCGCAACGTCCATGCCACTTTCGACGAGCTCACGAATCCGGTCCTCGGATGACACTGCTGGTCCGAGGGTGCACACAATCTTCGTTCGTCGCATCACGCGTCCAACCCTAGACCTGTGACAACCCTCATGCTCACCCCGGCACACACATATACGGATCTCGTAAGCAGCCGTTCAGCTATCTCACGATCAACGCGCAACGTGCCGGGCCAGACGGGTTTCCAATCGGGTCTGACCGAAGCCGAGGACCAGGCATATTACCCAGTAGTAGATTGCCGCGACGCCATAGAGCGCGAAGAAGTCGAAGGTGGGCGCGGCGGCCATTTGCGCGGTGCGCAGCAACTCGGTCACCAGAATGGTGGAAGCGAGCGACGTGTCCTTCACCAAGGAGATGAGGGTGTTGGACAGCGGGGGCACCGCGATGCGGGAGGCCTGCGGCAGGATGACCAGCCGCAGCGCCTGCGCGTAGTTCATGCCGACCGAGTAGGACGCCTCCCACTGGCCCTGGGCCACCGAAAGGATCGCGGCCCGAATGATTTCCGCCGCATAGCCGCCGACATTCAGGCTGAACGCGATGATCGCCGCCGGAAACGGCTGCAGCACGATATTGAACGCGGGCAGGCCGAAGAAGATGATGAACAGCTGCACCAGCAGCGGCGTGCCGCGGATGATCGAGATGTAGAAGCGCGCGGCCGCGTGCAGCGGCCACACGCTCGACATCCGGGCCAGCGCGACGAACAGCGCTATCACCAGGCCGATCACGAAGCTGATGGCGGTCAGCGGCAGCGTCTTGGTGACCGTGGCCTCCAGCATGGGCCAGAGGTTGTGCCGCACCAGCGCCCAGGTGGCGTCGTCCATCGTCGAATTGCCCTGTGTCGCTTACTTGCTGACGTCGGTGCCGAAGTACTTGTCGGAGATCTTGGCGAGGGTGCCGTCGGCGCGCAGTTCGTCGAGCGCCTTGTTGACCTGATCGGTCAGCGCCTGGGAGTCCTTGCGGGCGGCGAAGGCCTGCTTGGAGACCTCGCCGGTCTTGCCGACGATCTGGATGGTGCCGGTGCCCTGCTGCTTGGTGTAGGCGTTGACCGCGAGGGTGTCGTTGACGGTGGCATCGGCGCGGCCGGTCTTGAGCAGCTGCACCGCCTCCACGAAGCCGGGGATGGCCTCGACCTTGCAGCCGGCGCCCTTGGCGGTGTCGGCCCAGTTGGAGGTTTCGGACTGGGCGCAGGTCTTGCCGTTCAGATCGGCCAGGGCGTGGACGCCGTCATTGCCGGTCTTGGTGACGATGACTCCCTCGGAGACGGTGTAGGGCTGGGAGAGCGAATACTTCTGCTCGCGTTCGGGTTTGATGGTGACCTGATTGGCGATGAGGTCCACGCGCTTGGATTCCAGTGCGGCGAACAGCGAGTCCCAGGGGGCGGTGGTGAATTCGACCTTCTTGCCGATCTTGTCGCCGACGGCCTTGATGACGTCGACGTCGTAGCCGGTGAGGGTGCCGTTGTCCTGGTAGGTGAACGGGGAGTAGCTGCCCTCGGTGCCGACTTTGAGGGTGTTCGCATCGTCCTTGCTCGAGCTACATGCGACGAGCCCTGCGGCGGCGACAACGGCGAGCATGACGGCGGCGAGCTTACGGCGCACGACGGGGACCTCTCCTCGGGCATGGGTGACCACGCGACAAACAACCGACAAAGGGTACGCCGAGAACCGACCGGGCGGCACGGCTGTGTCCATTTTGCCCTCCGCTTCGCGCCGGGCGGGTTCGCGGCGCTGAGGTCTCGTTCTTCCCTCCCCGCTCCTCTGCTTCCCTCCCCCGCTCCAAGCGCGGGGAGACGGAGCGCAGTCCAGGACGAGCGCTCCGCCTCCCCGCGCTTGCGCCGCGAACCCCCCGGTGCTGTCAATCGCGCAGCGGGCGTCCCTGCAGGTCCGGGACCTTGCCGGTGAGCATGAGAATGCCGTCGATCAGCGACCAGATGCCGCAGCCGCCGCAGGTGATCAACTGGAGCACGCCGATCGTGGTGTAGCCCAGGTAGAACCGGCCGACACCGAAGTGCCCGATGAAGATCTGCAGCAGGCCCGCGGTGAGCTTGCTCTTGTCCGAGAACGGAACTCCGAACGGGTCCCGGCCGTACGGGGCTTCCGGGTCACCGCCGTAGGGCCCGGCAGGACCCGGGATCGGGTACGGCATCGGCTGGCCGTACGGCTGACCCGGCTGCCCGTAGGGTTGCTGGCCCGGGTACGGCTGCTGACCGTAGGGGCCGGTGCCGGGGGCGCCGTACTGCGGCCCGTCCTGCATCGGTGGCTGGTCGAATGGGTCGGTCACTCACGTCCTCCTGATCGCGGTCAGGAGCCATTCTTGCCGGACTCGACCGACTTCGCCTGGTCGACCGCGGTGGACTCCGTCTCCTCCGGCTCGGAATCGCCGGTTTCGGAAGAGATATCGCGCTCGGTCTCGGATTCGTTGCCGGCGCCCGGGGATTCCGGTCCGGTGTCACCTGTGGATTCCTTGGCGGTCGGCTCGTCGACAACGGTGACGTCCGCCTTCGAATCCCCTGCCGCCGAGCCGGTTCCGGCCGCCGCACCCGCCGCCCCGAACGCGCGTAGCGCACCGAACTGCCACGGCCAGGGCCGTTCCACGCCGGCGCGCAGCTGGTCGGCGGTCTCGCGGCCCTTGGTCGCGAACAGGAAATAGGCTACGGCGCAGACGAATACGATCGCCGAGGTGAAGGAGTTGATGCGGATGCCCGCGATGTGGGTGGCCTCGTCGTCGCGCAGCAGCTCCACGAAGAAGCGGCCGAAGCAGTAGATCGCCACGTAGAGCGCGAACAGGCGGCCGTGGCCGATGCGGAACTTGCGGTCCAGGTAGAGCAGCACGGCCACGCCGAGCAGGTTCCAGATCAGCTCGTAGAGGAAGGTGGGCTGCACGATCTTCTCCGCCGGGCCCGCGGCGGTGCCGTTCATCATGTCCAGCTGGCCGCTGTGGTCGTAGCGCAGGAAGATCTCCAGGCCCCACGGAACCTTGGTCTCGCGGCCGTAGAGTTCCTGGTTGAAGTAGTTGCCGAGCCGGCCGATGGCCTGGGCCAGCAGGATGCCCGGAGCGATGGCGTCGCCGAAGGCGGGCAACGGAATCCGGTATACCCGGCAGCCGATCCAGGCGCCGATGCCGCCGAGCAGCACCGCGCCCCAGATGCCGAGGCCGCCCTCCCAGATCTTGAGCGCGTTGATGGGGTGACCCTCGGCGCCGAAGTACTTCTGCCAGTCGGTGGCCACGTGGTAGAGCCGCCCGCCGATCAGGCCGAACGGCACCGCGAACATGGCCACGTCGAGCACCATGCCGGTCTGGCCGCCGCGCGCCACCCAGCGCTTCTCGCCCAGCCAGATGGCCGCGATGATGCCGAGGATGATGCAGATGGCGTATGCCCGCAGCGGGAAGGGCCCGATGTTCCAGACCCCGCGCGGCGGGCTGGGAATGTAGGCCAGGACATCGGCGCCGGTGCTCTCGGCAAGGGCTCGTAAGGTCACGAGTCCCCACCGTAGCCCAACAGGCCCGCGGAGTGCTGTCTCAGGTCGGCGCGCGGCGTGGGATTCGCCGCCGCGGGTCGCACCGGCACCTGGTAACGCAACGGATATACGAAGCGGCGCGCACTCCCGCACCGCCGGACAACGCAGCAGGGTGCGTACCGAATTCGGTACGCACCCTTGAGTATTGCCTCGGTTACGAGGAGACCGCCGCCGAGCGGACGCCCTGCGCCAGCTCCGCCGTCAGCGCCCGGACCGCGTCCAGACCCTGCGCCGCCGCCGACACCAGGGCCGAGCCCACGATGACACCGTCGGCGTAGGAGGCGATTTCGGCCGCCTGCGCGCCATTGCGCACACCCAGGCCCACGCCGATCGGAATATCGGAGTGGCAGCGCACCCGCGCGCACAGGGCCGGGGCCATGGAGGACACCGCGTCGCGCGCACCGGTCACACCCATGGTCGAGGCCGCGTACACGAAGCCCTTGCTGGCTTCCAGGGTCTTGACCAGGCGCTCCTCGGTGGACGACGGTGCGACCAGGAAGATGCGATCCAGATTGTGGGTCGAGGATGCCACGAACCAGTCGTCCGCCTCCTCCGGAATCAGGTTGGGCGTGATCAGGCCGAGGCCGCCCGCCGCCGCCAGATCGCGGGAGAAGCTGTCGACGCCGTACTTGAGCACCGGGTTCCAGTAGGTCATGACGACGGCCTTGCCGCCCGCCTGGGAGATGGCCTCCACGACCTTGAACACGTCGCGCACCCGGACACCGCCGGCGAGCGCCTGCTCGGCGGCATGCTGGATGGTCGGGCCGTCCATCACGGGATCGGAGTAGGCGACGCCGACTTCGATGATGTCGCAACCGGATTCGACCATGGCCTTGCACACGTCGATGGAACCCTGGAGGTCCGGGTACCCGGCGGGCAGGTAGCCGATGAGCGCGGCGCGGTTCTCCTCGCGGGCGGCTGCGAAGGTGTTCGCGAGGCGGGACTGCTGGCTCACTGCTTCTCCCCTGCGTTCTCTTCGGCCTGGTCGAACAGCCCGAACCATTCGGCGGCGGTGTCCATGTCCTTGTCACCGCGACCGGACAGGTTCACCACGATGATCGCGCCCTCGCCGAGCTCCTTGCCGAGTTTCACCGCGCCGGCGACCGCGTGCGCGGACTCGATGGCCGGAATGATGCCCTCGGCACGGCTCAGCAGCAGCAGCGCGTCCATGGCCTCGGTGTCGGTGATCGGGTAGTACTCCGCCCGGCCGATGTCCTTGAGGTAGGCGTGCTCCGGGCCGACGCCCGGGTAGTCCAGACCGGCCGAAATCGAATGGGATTCGATGGTCTGGCCGTCTTCGTCCTGGAGCAGGTAGGAGTACGCGCCCTGGAACGCACCCGGGGTGCCGCCGGTGAAAGTCGCTGCGTGGCGGCCGGTTTCGACACCGTCGCCCGCAGCCTCGTAGCCGATCAGGCGCACGCCCGGATCGTCGAGGAAGGCGTGGAAGATGCCGATGGCATTGGAACCGCCACCGACACAGGCGGTTACGGCGTCGGGCAGGCGGCCGGTCAGGGCCTGCACCTGCTGGCGCGCCTCCAGGCCGATGATGCGCTGGAAGTCGCGCACCATGAGCGGGAACGGGTGCGGGCCCGCAGCGGTGCCGAAGCAGTAGTAGGTCTGCTCGGCATTGGTGACCCAGTCGCGCAGCGCCTCGTTGATGGCGTCCTTGAGGGTCTGCGAACCCGTTGTCACACTGATGACTTCGGCGCCGAGCAGCCGCATGCGGGCCACGTTCAGCTGCTGGCGCACGGTGTCGACCGCGCCCATGTAGATGACGCACTCGATACCGAGCAGCGCGCACGCGGTGGCGGTGGCAACGCCGTGCTGGCCCGCGCCGGTCTCGGCGATGACGCGGGTCTTGTTCATGCGCTTGGCCAGCAGCACCTGGCCCAGCACATTGTTGATTTTGTGAGAACCGGTGTGGTTCAGGTCTTCCCGCTTCAGCAGGATGCGTGCGCCGCCGGCGTGCTGCGCCAGGTTCTTGCACTCGAACACCGGCGACGGACGCCCGGTGTAGTCGCGCTGCAGGCGATCCAGCTCGTCGAGGAAGTTGGGATCGACGCGGGCCTTGTCGTATTCGGCGGTGACCTCTTCGATCACGGCCATCAGCGCCTCGGGTACGTGCCGCCCGCCGTACACGCCGAAGTGCCCGCCCAGATCGGGTTCGTGGCTCTTGTGCGTGATGCCGTCACTGGCCTGCGGGAGGCCGAGAACATTCTTGCCGGAGGCCATTTCGGAATAAACTCCGTCGAGTTGAGTCATCGGCTCTTTCACCGTCCCCGGCGAACCGGCTTCGGGCACGAGGGGTGGGTTCCGGCGGTCACCAGCTCGGCCACCGCGGCGCGCGGGTCGCCGCTGGTCACCAGGCCCTCACCGACGAGCACGGCGTCCGCACCCGCACCGGCGTAGGCCAGCAGGTCGGCGGTGCCGCGAATGCCGGACTCGGCCACCCGGATCACTTCACTGGGCAGGCCGGGGGCGATGCGCGCGAACACATCCCGGTCCACCTCGAGGGTCTTGAGGTTGCGGGCATTCACGCCGATCACGCTGGCGCCGGCCTCGAGGGCGCGGTCGGCCTCCTCCTCGGTGTGCACCTCGACCAGCGCGGTCATGCCGAGCGATTCGGTGCGGTCGATGAGCGAGGACAGCACGTCCTGCTCCAGGGCGGCCACGATCAGCAGAATCACGTCCGCGCCGTGGGCGCGTGCCTCGTGGATCTGGTACGGGCCGACGATGAAGTCCTTGCGCAGGATCGGAATGTCCACCGCCGCGCGGACCGCGTCGAGATCCGCGAGGGAACCGCCGAAGCGGCGCTGCTCGGTCAGCACGCTGATGATGCGCGCGCCGCCGTCCTCGTAGGCCCGGGCCAGGTCTGCGGGGTTCGCGATGTCCGCGATCGCACCCTTCGAGGGGCTGGCTCGCTTCACCTCGGCGATCACTCCGATCCCCTCCGCGTGCAGGGCGGCCTTGGCGTCACGCGGGGACTTGGCCTGCGCGGCGGCTGCCTTCACCGCCTGGAAATCCAGAAGGGCTTCCCGAGCGGCCACATCCGCGCGGACCCCGTCGAGAATCGAGTCGAGTACCGTCATCTGGCTCGAATCCTTTCTGGGGAGACGGACTTGCTGCCTGAGAATCCCCCCAGGCGCTGTCTCACCGATGCTGATAAAGAGTAAATGGCTATGTTCCCGTGCTTGACAGCGGGGCGGGTACCGGCGGCGCTGCCGGTCCCCCACCCAGCTCAGGGGCGGTTGTCGCGCGCCGCCCCGTTTCCCGGATCATCGTGCGCGGCAGGGTGATTGGTTTCATCGTCGGTCGGGTCCACACCCTCGTCGAGGGCATCCCACAGCACGCGACCCGACAAAGGCTTGTCAGCGGCGGCCGGTGACCCGGATTCCTGGTCCTGGACCCGGGCCTGATGTGCGGCAACCTGCTCGGCCGCCGACAGCTTCCGAGCCGCCGGACTGTCGTATTTGCCGGACATCCGGGTGGTCCCGGACGACTGCCGCACCAGGAGCAAGCCCGCCACGAACGCGGCCACCGCACCGGCCAGGGACACCACGGCCGGCAGCGCCGATGTCGTCAACGCGCCCGCGTGGTCACCCCCGTGCAGTTCGGCCAGTCGCGTGGCGCGATCGGCGGTCCCCTTGTGCATGAGCAGGGCGTACGCGGGCACCGCGGACACCGCGGCCAGGACCGCGACCACCGCGCCGACCCCGCGCCGCCACCAGCCGTGGGTGGCGAACACCGCCGCGATGGTGGCCAGGAAGACCAGCGCCAGTGGCGTCAGGGCCCCGAACCAGACACCGCCGTTGAGATCTCGATGACGCGGCAGGCCGTAGTCGCTGGTGATCTCGAGCCGGGCCCACGTCATGCGCGACGACCCCCAGAGCAGCGCCGCCGCGACCGCCAGCAGCGCCACCGCGGCGATCGGTCGCGACCGCTTCCGCGCCCTCGCGGCGTCCGTGTCGGCTTCCGCCGCAGTGGCATTCGCCTCGGCCTCGGCCAGGTCCGCCGCCTGCGCGCGTTCGGCAGTGCGCATGGCGTCGGTCTCGGCGTGTGGATCGGCAGCGGCGACACCGGAGTTCCCGGCGTCCGCCCCGGCGGGCTTGGAATCGGATTGCGCCGCTTCGCTTTCCCGCTCCGCACTGCGTTCGGGTGTTGCGCTGCCTTCGGGCGTCGATTTCCGCGCCGCGCCTCTGTCCGGGTCCTGATCGCTCATTGATCCGCGCCGTTCGGGCGGTAGGCGCGCACGGTCTCGGCGGCGGCGATGGCCTTGAGGACGGCCATGGCCTTGTTGCGGGATTCGACGTCCTCGTAGTCCGCGTCGGAGTCGGCGACGATGCCGGCGCCGGCCTGGACATAGGCGGTGCCGCCCTTGAGCAGGGCGGTGCGGATGGCGATCGCGGTGTCGGCGTCACCGGCGAAGTCCAGGTAGCCGACCACGCCCGCGTAGACACCGCGGCGGGTGGGCTCGAGCTCCTCGATCAGCTCCATGGCGCGGACCTTGGGCGCGCCGGAGAGGGTACCCGCGGGGAAACAGGCCTGGACCGCGTCGAGGGCGACCTTGCCGGCGCGCAGGCGGCCGGAGACCGTGGAGACCAGGTGCATGACGTGCGAGTAGCGCTCGACGTGGCGGTACTCGGTGACGCGCACGGTACCGGGCTCGCAGACCCGGCCCAGATCGTTGCGGCCCAGATCGACGAGCATGAGGTGCTCGGCGTTCTCCTTCTCGTCGGCGAGCAGGCCCTTCTCGAGCAGGAGGTCGTCCTCCTCGGTGACACCGCGCCAGCGGGTGCCCGCGATCGGGTGGGTGGTGGCCACGCCATCGTTCACCGTCACCAGCGATTCGGGGCTGGAGCCGACGATGGAGAACGCGGTGCCGCCGGAGCCGTCCGGGATGTGCATGAGGTACATGTACGGGCTCGGGTTGGAGGCCCGCAGCATGCGGTAGAGGTCCAGCGGGGTGCCGTTGTAGTCCATCTCGAAGCGCTGCGAGAGCACCACCTGGAACGCCTCGCCGGCCTCGATCTCCTTGACCAGCCGGCGCACGCCCGCACCGAATTCGTCGGAGGTGCGCTGCCGGCGATAGTTCGGCTCGGGGCGGTCGAACACCGAGACGGTGGAGTCGGCGGGGGCGGCCAGGGCCTCGGTCATGCGGTCCAGGCGTGCCATCGCGTCGTCGTAGGCCGCGTCCACGCGCTCGTCGGTGCCGTTCCAGTTGACGGCATTGGCGATGAGGGTGATCGCGCCCTCGTGGTGGTCGAAGGCGGCCAGGTCGGTGGCCAGCATCAGGACCATCTCGGGGACCTGCAGGTCGTCGGTGGCGATGCTGGGCAGGCGTTCGAGCCGGCGCACGGTGTCGTAGCCGAGGTAGCCGACCAGGCCGCCGGTCAGCGGCGGCAGACCGGGCAGCCGCTCGGTGCGCAGTACCTGCAGCGACTCGCGCAGCGCGGCGAGCGGATCGCCGCCCACCGGCGCGTCGGCGGGAGTCTGGCCGAGCCAGGCCGCCGCGCCGTCGATCACGGTCAGCGCACTGGGACTGCCCGCGCCGATGAACGACCATCGCGACCAGGAGCGGCCGGTCTCCGCCGATTCCAGCAGGAAGGTGCCGGGCCGGTCCGCGGCCAGTTTGCGGTAGGTCGAGAGCGGAGTCTCGGAGTCCGCCAACACCTTTCGGACCACCGGGACCACCCGGTGATCGGCCGCGAGCGCCCGGAACTGCTCCCGGGAGGTGGTGGTATCGATAGCCACGTTCAGAGGCAAACCATGCGCGCCGTGCATTCACCCATCATTCCAGGCCCGCCCGGGGCGATCTCAATCGCGCTCCCCGCCCAGCCGAGCGGGGCTCCGGGGCCGTCCCCCGGACCCCGAGCAGACGACCGGTGGGGGCCGGTTCGCGAGGCGCCAAGCCCGAAGCCCAGCAAAGAATTTCATCCGGGCTCTAATAGCTCGTGCACGATGAATTGGCGGTAGGGTGCGGGTATGAAGGTTGGTCAGCTCGCACCCAATTTCGAACTTCCGGACCAGTCGGGGACCGTGCGGTCGCTCGAGTCGCTGCTCGCGGACGGACCGGTGGTGTTGTTCTTCTATCCCGCGGCGAACACGCCGGTGTGCACGGCCGAGGCGTGCCACTTCCGGGATCTGGCAACGGAATTCAAGGCCGCCGGGGCCACCTGTGTGGGGATCAGCGCGGATTCCGTCGAGGTGCAGTCCGGGTTCGCGGAGAAGCAGGGACTGAGCTATCCGGTGCTGTCCGATCCCGGAGCCAAGGTGGCCGCCGAGTTCGGCGTGAAGCGCGGCCTGCTGGGCGCGCTGGTGCCGGTGAAGCGGACGACCTTCGTCATCGATCCGGACCGGACCGTCGCCAAGGTCATCAACAGCGAGATGCGCGCGAACGTGCACGCCGACGAGGCGTTGAAGTTCCTGCGCGAGCGCTGAGCCGGTTCCCGCGCGAGCGCTGAGCCCCCATCGCGTCGTTCCTGCGCGCGCCGACAATTCGGACATACGCTGAGCACATGACTACGCCCAGCACCGGCCAGGAGCGAAAGTCTTCAACCTTCGTCACGTGGCGCAATCGCATCATTGGCGGACTGGTGGCCGCGCTGGTTCTGTGGCTGGTGTATCTGATGCTGGCCGCATTCATTCCACGGTGGTGGGCGCAGCGCATCGGCGAATGGGTGAGCGGGAGTTTCGCCAAGGGCATCTGGTACGGCCTGATAATGGGCGCGGTATGTACGACTGTGCCACTTTTCCTGTTCCTGGCCGCAGGACTCCGCTGGCGTAAACGGGGCGGCAAGTTTATCGCGGGCGGTGCGGCAGTTCTCGCGATCGTCGTCGCCATCCCGAATTTGATGACGCTGACCATCGTGTGGGGCAACTCGAATGCCGCACACGCCGGTGAGCGCATTCTCGATGTCGACGGGCCGGGATTCCGCGGCGCCACGCTGGCGGGTGCGATCGTGGCCGCGCTGCTGTTCCTGCTGGTGGCATTTCTCTTGCTGCGCAGGCGATTCCGCCGGCACCGTACCGAACGTCGGCAGGCCGAGCCGGAAGAGCCTCGCGTAGAGCCCGAAACTCCGACACCTCCTCCCGAACTCGGCGCGAACTGAATCCACCCGCGACACGCGTGATCGATGTCACGTCATTCGGCAACGCCGTGACTGACGAGCGAAATCGTGGCAAACTTTGACGTGCGAGTGACTCGTTCGATGCTGTTCGCAGGCCTTTCCACCGGCCGGCACAACACGTCACTTGGCTGCTACGAGAGGGCGCGCACGGTGACCAAGTGGTTGAATCCCATGGAACAGCGAGCTTGGCGTACCCTTGTCGCGCTCACCACCAGACTCCCCGCCGCATTGGATACCCAGCTGCAACGTGAGTCCGGGATTACCCATTTCGAATACTTCGTAATGACTCTGCTCTCCGAAGAACCAGGTCACCGGTTGCAACTGAGCGACCTTGCGCAAAAAGCAAACGCATCGCTATCGCGGCTCTCGCACGTGGTCTCCAAACTCGAACGGCTGGGCTGGGCCGAGCGCGTCACCATTACCGGTCGCCGCGGGGCGCTGGCGGTGCTGACCGATGCCGGATATCAGAAGATCACCGAGGCCGCGCCCGGGTATCTGGAGTGTGTTCGCGGCCTGGTGTTCGACGGGCTGGACGCCGAGCAGACCAAGCAGCTGTTGGAACTGGGCGAGACGCTGGTGGCACAGTTGGACAAGGGCAGGGCCCGCGGGCTCGGCCGCTCGGGGCGGCCGACCTCGCATCTGGACATGAACCCGAACGAATCGGGCTGACGCCCGAGCTTGCCCGACCAGGCCGGAAACCGTTGCCGCTCAGCCCTCGTCGGTGAGCAGCCGGTGTCCCTGGGACAGCAGCACGTCGGTGTCGAAGCAGGTGTGGGTGCCCGTGTGGCAGGCCGCGCCCTCCTGGTCGACGACCAGCAGGACGGTGTCGCCGTCGCAGTCCAGTCGTACCTCGTGCACGTACTGGGTGTGGCCGGAGGTCTCGCCTTTGACCCAGTACTGCTGGCGCGATCGCGAATAGTAGGTGCCCTTGCGGGTTTCCAGGGTGCGGGCCAGCGCCTCGTCGTCCATCCACGCCATCATGAGCACGTCGCCGGTGCTCTTCTCCTGCGCGATGGCGGCGAACAGCCCGTCGGAGTTGCGCTTGAGGCGGCGCGCGATCTCCGGATCCAGGGTGCTCATCGGACGGTGATTCCTTCCGCGCGCATGGCGTCCTTGACCTGGCCGATGGTGAGGTCGCCGAAGTGGAAGACGCTGGCGGCGAGCACCGCGTCCGCGCCGGATTGCACGGCGGGCGCGAAGTCGGCGACCTTGCCCGCGCCACCGGAGGCGATGACCGGCACCGAGACCGCGGCGCGAACGGCGCGGATCATGGGCAGGTCGAAGCCCGCCTTGGTGCCGTCGGCGTCCATGGAGTTGAGCAGGATCTCGCCGACGCCCAGTTCGGCTCCGCGCACGGCCCATTCGACGGCGTCGATACCGGTGCCGCGCTTGCCGCCGTGGGTGGTGACCTCCCAGCCGGACGGGGTCGCGGGTTGGCCCTCGGGAACGGTGCGGGCGTCGACCGACAGCACGATGCACTGGGAGCCGAACCGCTCCGACATTTCACGCAGCACCTCGGGGCGGGCGATGGCGGCGGTGTTCACCGACACCTTGTCCGCGCCCGCGCGCAGCAGCCGGTCCACATCCTCGACGGTGCGCACGCCGCCGCCGACGGTGAGCGGGATGAAGATCTGCTCGGCGGTGCGGGTGACCACGTCGATCATGGTGCCGCGGTCGCCGGTGGAGGCGGTGACATCGAGGAAGGTCAGCTCGTCGGCGCCCTGGGCGTCGTAGGTGGCCGCGAGTTCCACGGGATCGCCCGCGTCCCTGAGGTTTTCGAAGTTGACGCCCTTGACCACGCGCCCGGCGTCCACGTCCAGGCACGGAATCACGCGTACTGCCAACGTCATTTCATGACCTCTGTCTTCAGCATTGCTATGCCTCTCCTCGGACCCGATCGGCGGTATCCGCGATCAGGTCCAGTAGTTCCTCGTGCACGCCGGGGGCGGCGGCCAGCACCGAACCGGATTCGATGGTCCAGTCCCGGCCCAGCAGGTCGGTGACCATGCCGCCTGCGGCCCGGACCAGGGCCACGCCCGCGGCGTTGTCCCACGGATGATGTCCGAACACCACGGCCCCACCCAGAATTCCCGAGGCGGTGTAGGCCAGGTCGATGCCGGTGGAGCCGTACATGCGCTGGCGGCCGGACAGCCGGCTCAGCGCACCCAGCAGATTGAAGCGGAAGATGCCCGGAATCCGGCCAGCCCCATCGATATTGAAGCTGCCGAAGCCGATCATCGCGGTGGCGAGCTTGGCCGGGGCCAGGCGCGGCAGCGGGTTGCCGTTCAGCAGCAGCGGGCCGTCCGCGACCGCCGCGTAGCGCTGGCCCAGGATCGGCAGCCAGGTCAGACCGATGACCGGGACGCCGTCGCGCACCAGTGCCAGCAGCATGCCGCACATGGGACTGCCCGCCGAGTAGTTGAAGGTGCCGTCGATGGGGTCCAGCACCCAGGCGGTGCCGGAGGTCAGCTGCGGACCGCCGAATTCCTCACCGTGCACCGGGATTCCGGTGCGTTCGCCCAGCCGCTGCGAGATGGTGCGCTCGAGCTCCAGGTCGAGTGCGGTGGCGAAGTCGTTGCGCCCCTTCTCGACCGCGCTCGGCGCCCCGATGCCCTCGACGAAACGCGGTGCGGCGGAGTCGAGAACGTCACTGGCGATGCCGAGCAGTTCGGCGAGTTCGGCGGCCACGGCGCTAGCGAACCGCGGCCAAGGCTTCGGGCAGGGTGAACCGGCCCGCGTAGAGGGCCTTGCCGATGATCGCGCCCTCGACGCCCTCGTCCACCAGCGTCGCGATGGCACGCAGGTCGTCGAGCTGGGAGATGCCGCCCGAAGCGATGACCGGGGCCTCACACGCATTGGCGACCTGGCTCAGCAGGTCCAGGTTCGGCCCGGTCAGCGTGCCGTCCTTGGAGACGTCGGTGACCACGTACCGCGAGCAGCCGTCCCGCTCGAGGCGCTCGAGCACCTCCCACAGGTCGCCGCCGTCGGTCACCCAGCCGCGGCCGCGCAGCCGCCACTCGCCGTCGATGAGCTTCACATCCATGCCGACGGCGATCTTGTCGCCGTACTCGCCGATCGCCCGGGCACACCACTCCGGATTCTCGATCGCCGCGGTGCCCAGGTTGACGCGCGCGCAGCCGGTGGCCAGCGCGGCCTTCAACGACTCGTCGTCCCGAATCCCGCCCGACAGCTCGACCTTCACATCGAGTTCGCCGATCACCTCGGCCAGAAGTTCGCGGTTGGAGCCCTTGCCGAACGCGGCGTCCAGGTCGACCAGATGCACCCACTCCGCACCGGCGTGCTGCCAGGCCAGCGCGGCGTCGCGCGGCGAACCGTAGCTGGTTTCGCTGCCCGCCTCCCCCTGAACCAGGCGCACAGCCTCACCATTGGCGACATCGACGGCAGGTAGCAGCACAAGACTCACGGGGTAAGCCTAGTGGTTGCCCGCCGTCACACCGAGCGCAGGGTGAACCGTGTCAGCCGCCGACACACTGCGGGAACGATTTCCGGGCGGGGGGAAGCAGGCGGTGTCACGCTGTGGGGAGACAGGGGTCGATCGAAGGGAGCTCGTCGTGCGGAAGGTGGGGATGGTCGTGCGGAAGGTGGGGATCGGGCTGGCGGCGCTGGTGCTGGTCGGCGGGGCGGCCGGGTGCGGCGACAGCGGCGGGTCGGGGGCGCGGCCCGGCCCGACGGCGAGCACCGCGGCGCAGGCCGGGGCGCCGACGGCGGTGACCACCGCGGGGACCACGGCGCAGACTTCGGGCGGCGGGGCGCCGTCGACCGCGGCGGGGACGGGAGCGCAGCCGTGCAAGCCCGAGTCCGGGGTGATTCGAAGTGCCGCCGCCACATTGGCTCCGGTGGAAGTGGTGCCGGGGACGCCGTGGAAGTGGGCGTTGCCCGCGGTGGGGGCGCGGACGACGGTCAATGACATCTGCTCGACCTTGTCGGCGTACTTGATCACGATCGAGGGGGCGACGGCCAGCTCACCCATGCAGGTCTTGCTGTTCCATCGCGGGAGCTACATCGGCACGGCGGATCCCCGGTGGAATTCGTTCATCTCCCCGGATCCGAACCACACCACCGACGACAGCGTGGGCCTGCGGTACATGATCCCCCGCAGCTGTAATGCTTGCCCGGACGGAACCTTCTACTGCGTCCAATTCCATTGGGACGGAAGCAAGGTGCAGATGGCCGGGCGGCCGCCGGAGGTGTCCGGGGCGACCGTGACGCCCGGCTCGACCAAGTGCTGAGGCGGGGGTCAGCCGTCTCGGGTGTGGGATTCGAGGACGCGGTTCAGGGTCAGGACGAAGTTGGCGCGTTCGGCTGCGGTGAAGCCCGGGAGTAGTTCTCGCTGGGCCACTTCCAGACGTTCGTCGAGGTCGGCCAGGTGGGCCCGCCCGGCGGGGGTGAGGGTGAGGGTGTTGCGGCGACGGTCGGTGGGGTCCGGGGTGCGGCGCAGGAGGCCGCGGTCGGCCAGGTCGTTGACCGCGGCGACCACGTCGCTGCGGTCGATGCAGGTGCGTCGGCCCGCCTCCGCCTGGCTGAGGGGGCCGTGTTCGTCGAGGGTGGCCAGCAGGGCGTAGTGGTAGCGGCGGGAACCGGTGGGCTCCAGAGCTTTCTCGGTGCAGCGGTTGGCGATGATCGCGACCTGACCGATGAGGCGGGTGGGAAGAGCGCGCAGCCGGCCGGAGGCGCCTTCGGGCGCGGTGTCCATGGGAGGAATCTAGCAACCTTGTTGGAGACACCCACAATCGGCTAACATTGGCCTTACCAACGTTGGAGTAACCAACAATCTCATCGAAAGACCGTAGCCATGAACGCGATCGACACCGCCACCCGGCAATTCCGGGACCTGGCAGACAAATTCGAGATCACCGAGCTGGTCCACCGCCTCGGCCGCGCCCTCGATGAAGGCGACTGGGAGGAGCTCGCTGCCCTCTACACCGCCGATGCCACCGCGCGCACCCCCGGCGGCCTGGCCATCGGCCGCACCGCCCTGGTCACCCAGGCCGGCCGAAACCACTCCCCCGACCGGCAGATCCAGCACGTCATCAGCGGCATCCTGATCGATCTGGACGGCGACACCGCCAAGGTCCGCGCCAACCTCCTGGTCGTCTTCGCCTGGGGTCCCGCCCAGGACCCCACCCTCGGCTCCCAACCGCGCTTGACGCTCGGCGAGGTCTATCGCTTCGACGCCGTCCGCACCCTCGACGACTGGCGGTTCTCGAGCGTCGCCTCCACCCCCATCTGGTCGGTCGGCGCCCGACCCACGCCGTCAGCAGCCTAGAAACACCGAAACCCCCGCGAGAGCGGGGGTTTCGGCCGTTTGGGGGGCCGATCAGATCGAGTCGATCCAGTTGCGCAGGAGTTGGGCCCCCGCGTCGCCGGACTTCTCCGGGTGGAACTGGGTGGCGGACAGCGGGCCGTTCTCCACCGCGGCGAGGAACGGGACGCCGTGTTCGGCCCAGGTCAGCTTGGCCGGGGCGATCTGGGAGCCGCCGTCGTCGGTCCAGGCCCAGTGCTGGGCGGCGTAGGAGTGGACGAAGTAGAAGCGGGTGTCGGCGTCCATGCCCGCGAACAGGACGCTGTCCTCGGGGGCCTTCACGGTGTTCCAGCCCATGTGCGGGAGGACGGGAGCGTCCAGACGCTCGACGGTGCCGGGCCATTCGCCGCACCCCTCGGTTTCGACCCCGAATTCGACGCCGCGTTCGAACAGGATCTGCATGCCGACGCAGATGCCGAGGACGGGGCGGCCGCCGGCGAGGCGCCTGCCGATGATGCGGTCACCGCGCACGGACAGCAGGCCCGCCATACAGGCCGCGTACGCGCCGACGCCGGGGACCACGAGACCGTCTGCGTTCAAGGCGATTTCGGGGTCGGCGGTAATGGTGACATCCGCACCCGTGCGGGCCAGGGCGCGGCTCGCCGAGTGCAGGTTGCCGGAGCCGTAGTCGAGCAGGGCGATCTTCTTGGTCATAGCGAGCCCTTCGTGGAGGGGACGCCGGACACGCGCGGGTCGTATTCGACGGCGGCACGCAAAGCCCGTGCCACGGCCTTGTATTCGGCCTCGGTGATGTGGTGCTGGTCGCGGCCGTAGAGCACGCGTATGTGCAGGGCGATGCGGGCGTTGAGCGCGATCGACTCGAACACGTGGCGGTTGATCACGGTCGAGTAGGACGCGGTCGGGGCCACACTCGGAATGATGGTGTGCAGCATGTGATCCGGCTCGCCGGTGTGCACGCAGTACGGCCGCCCGGACACGTCGACGACGGCGTGCGCGAGGGTCTCGTCCATCGGGATGAAGCAGTCGCCGAAGCGGCGGATGCCCTTCTTGTCGCCGAGCGCCCGGCCCAGGGCCTGGCCGATGACGATGGCGGTGTCCTCGACGGTGTGGTGGGCCTCGATCTCGATGTCGCCCTTGGCCTGCACCGTCAGGTCGAAGCTGCCGTGCTGGCCGAAGGCGGTCAGCATGTGGTCGTAGAAGGGGACGCCGGTGGAGATGTCGGTCTTGCCGGAGCCGTCCAGATTGAGCTCCACCACGATGCTGGATTCGCGGGTGGTGCGCTCGACCCGGGCGATGCGGTCGGCACGGTCGGTGGTCATCGGGCGATCAGCTCCTCGGACGCCAGTTTCGCGCTGACGCGCAGGAATTCGTCGTTCTCGGCGGCCAGGCCGATGGTGGTGCGCAGGTAGCCGGGGATGCCGACATCGCGGATGAGCACGCCCTCGTCGAGGTAGCGCTGCCAGGCGCGCGGCGCGTCGGCGAAGCGGCCGAACAGCACGAAGTTGGCGTCGGAGGGAATGACCTCGTAACCCAGCTCGGCCAGCGCCGCCATGACCCGATCGCGCTGCGCCGCCAATTCGGCCACGCTGCCCAGGGTTTCGTCCGCGTGCCGCAGCGCCGCCCGCGCCGCGGCCTGGGTGACCACGGACAGGTGGTAGGGCAGGCGCACCAGCAGCATGGCGTCGATGACCGCGGGTGCGGCCACCAGGTAGCCCAGTCGCCCGCCCGCGAAGGCGAACGCCTTGGACATGGTGCGGCTGACCACCAGCTTGGTGGGGTACTTGTCGATCAGGCTGATCGCGCTGGGCGCCGAGGAGAACTCACCGTACGCCTCGTCCACCACCACGATGCCGGGCGCGGCCGCGAGGATGCGTTCCAGGTCCGCGAGCGGAATGCTGTGCCCGGTCGGGTTGTTGGGGCTGGTCACGAAGACCACGTCGGGGCTCTTCTCCCCCACCGTCAGCACCGCGTAGTCGATGTCGAGGGAGAAGTCGCCGTTGCGCTTGGCCTCGATCCACTCGGTGTCGATGCCCTCGGAGATGATCGGGTGCATCGAGTACGAGGGCACGAAACCCAGCGCGCTGCGGCCGGGTCCGCCGAACGCCTGCAGCAGCTGCTGCAGGATCTCGTTGGAGCCGTTGGCGGCCCACACGTTCGCCGTGTCCACCGCGACGCCGGTCTGCCGGGTCAGGTAGGCGGCCAGATCGGCGCGCAGCCCGACCGCGTCGCGATCCGGGTAGCGGTGCAGGTCGGCGGCCGCGCCGCGCACGGATTCGGCGACGTCGTCGACGAGGGCCTTACTGGGCGGGTGCGGGTTCTCGTTGGTGTTCAGCTGCACCGGGACGGTCAATTGCGGTGCGCCGTAAGGACTCTTGCCGCGCAGGTTCTCCCGCAGCGGCAGATCGTCGAGCGAGATATTCGATCCGGGGACTGTCACGGTGCCTTCTTCCGGTCCGGCCTGGGCGCTCACCGCAGCTCTCCGAATCGCGCCTGCACGGCCTGGCCGTGCGCGGGCAGGTCCTCGGCATTGGCCAGTGCGACCACGTGCCCGGAGACATCCTTCAGCGCCGCCTCGGAGTACTCGACGACGTGGATGCCGCGCAGGAAGGTCTGCACGCTCAAACCCGAAGAGTGCCGGGCACATCCGGCGGTGGGCAGCACGTGGTTGGATCCGGCGCAGTAGTCGCCGAGGGAGACCGGCGACCACGCGCCGACGAAAACCGCTCCGGCGGAACGGACCCGGGCCGCGACCGCGGACGCATCGGCGGTCTGGATCTCGAGGTGCTCGGCGGCATAGGCGTTGACCACGCGCAGGCCCTGGGCGATGTCGTCGACCAGCACGGTGCCGGACTGCTTGCCCGACAGCGCCTGCGCGACACGGTCGTGGTGCTTGACCACGGTCATCTGCGCGGTCAGCGCCGCGTCCACGGCGTCGGCGAGCTCGACGCTGTCGGTCACCAGCACGCTGGCGGCCAGCACGTCGTGCTCGGCCTGCGAGATGAGGTCGGCGGCCACGTGCACCGGATCGGCGGTGGCGTCGGCGAGGATGGCGATCTCGGTGGGCCCGGCCTCGGCGTCGATGCCGACCAGGCCGCGGCACAGCCGCTTGGCGGCCGTCACATAGATATTGCCCGGGCCGGTGATCAGGTCGACCGGTTCCAGCTGTGCGCCGTCGGTGTCGGTGCCGCCGTAGGACAGCAGCGCCACGGCCTGCGCACCGCCGACCGCCCACACCTCCTCGACGCCCAGCAGCTTGGCGGCAGCCAGGATGGTCGGGTGCGGCAGCCCGCCGAACTGCGCCTGCGGCGGCGAAGCGACCACCAGCGAGTCCACGCCCGCGGCCTGCGCGGGAACCACGTTCATGACAACCGAGGACGGGTAGACGGCATTGCCGCCCGGCACGTACAGGCCGACCCGCTCCACCGGCACCCACCGCTCGGTCACGGTGCCGCCGGGCACCACCTGGGTGGTCTTGTCGGTGCGGCGCTGATCGTCGTGGACCTTGCGGGTGCGCTCGATGGCGACCTCGAGGGCCGCGCGCACAGCCGGGTCCAGCTCGGCCAGGGCCTTGTCCAGTTCGGCGGCGGGCACGCGCACCGCGGTGGGCCGCACACCGTCGAACTTCTCGCTGAATTCCAGCGCGGCCTCGACGCCCCGATCCCGGATGGCCTCCACGACCGGTCGCACATGATGCAGCACCGAGTCCACGTCGACGCCCCCACGCGGCAGAGCCGCGCGCAGTTCGGCAGCAGTGGGAGTACGTCCGCGCAGATCCACGCGGGCGAGCTCGATGCGGCTAGTCATAGCGCTGTGCAGTCCTTGTCTGTGCTGATGTCGAGGGGTTCGCGAGCGGCCGAAACCGCTTGCGACCAGCTACCAGACTATCGGGTCACCGCCAGCGCTTTTCGTCGCGGCCGAGCTCGCGAGCCGGATCGCCACGTGTAAGCCGTCGGGACCGAGGCAGTCCAGGGCGGTGCCGAGGGCTTTCACGCGGGGAAGATGGGCCGGACCGGCGGTGATGGCGTGCCCGCCGGGCGGGCCTCGTACGGCGACCCGGGCAACCGTGCGGACCGAGTGACCTCCGACACGATGTTCGGCGCCGCCGGTGCGGCTCAGGCGGTGGTCTCGGCCGCCTGCTGCCCGAAGCGGGCCGACACCAGATGCTGCTGGCCGAAGGTCCACGCGTTCTGGGTGACGAAGTAGAGCAGGATGGCGATCGGCATGACCGGGCCGACCAGCAGGGCTCCGGCGGGGAAGACCCACTGCGACAACGTGTTCATGATCCGGACCTGCGAGCCCCCGGCGCCCTCGGCGGGCTCCGGCTGGCGGGCCACCGCGGCGCGGGCGGTGAAGTGGGTGGCGATCGCGGCGATGATCATGAGCGGAGTCGCCACGGCGGCAACCGTTCCGAAGGACGGGCCGGCCGTGGACAGGGTGGCGGCCAGGGGCGCGCCGAACAGCTTGGCATGCAGGAAGGACTGCACCTGGTCGGCATTGAACACATAGTTCTGGGTGTGACCGGGCTGGAAGGACCGCAGCACGTGGTAGAGCCCGACGAAGACCAGCGTCTGCCCGATGATCGGCAGGAAACCGGTCAACACGTTGACGCCGGACTCCCGCTGTAGCTCCTGCATGGCCAGCGCCTGCTTCTCCCGGTCGCCCGCGTGCTTGCGCTTGATCTCCTGGATCTGCGGCTGCATCTCGGCCAGCGCGCGCGAGAACTTCAACTGCGCGATGAACGGCCGGATCAGCAGGGCCCGCAGGGTCATGACGAGGAAGACGATGGCCAGCACCCAGGCCAGGCCACTGGTCGCGCCGAGCAGCGACGCGAAAGCGGTGTGCCACAACCACAGCACGGCGGACACGGGGTAGTAGATGAAATCGAGCACGGAGTACCTCGCTGCGCGGCGCCCGCACACGCGTGCGGGCGAAAGGAATTCGGGACGGCGGAGAACCCGACAGCGCGCACGACCGTGACAGGTCGTGCGGGCGCGGTCAGGCCGCGAGGACTCCGGGTGCGCGCGGGCGCGGCCGGCCCGGGGCGTCGGGATTGCTCTGCCGCAGGAACGCGCCCCGGCGCCGCCGTCCGGCCGATTCCGCCGGACCGATGTGCGCGGTGGCCGCGAGCAGCGGACCACGCGCCGACAGCACCGCCGCGGTCACCGCGACCAGCGCGGCCGCACCGAGGACGAGCAGCGAATCAGGGGTGGCGGCGGCCAGGTACAGCACCGCCCACGCGGAGACCACGAGCGCGCACAGCAGCAGCGCCGTCGATCGAATCCGCGTACCCATGCGCCCGACCCTACCTGCGTTCCCCATCCCCGGCACCCCATGTGCCGGATGCGACATGCCCCGCTCCCCCGGCCGCGCCGTATCCGGCTCGGGCGAACCCTGATCCGGGCCCAGCGCGTGACCGCGCCCCCACCGGGGGCGCGAGGATCGAAGGCTCGACCGCTATTCGGCGACGAGGCGGCGGATGACCATGGGCTCGGCGACGACGCCCTCCAGGACTCCGGCCACATGCTGGAAGTGCTCGGTGGCGAAGTGCTTCTCCAGGGCGTCGGCGTCCCGCCATTCCTCCACCACGACCATGTGGGCCGGATCGTTCGGGTTGGTGAAGGGCTGATAGGACAGGCAGCCGGGTTCGGCCAGGGAGGGTTCGATCATGGCTTCCAGGGCGGTGCGGAGGCGGTCCTCCTGGCCGGAGGCGGCGCGCAGTTCGGCGACGACGTGCAGGGTCATGGTGGTGTGCTCCTTCGGGAGTCGGTGCTGGGTATTCGGATCCGGGTGGCGCTCAGCGCTGGATCGGGCCCTCGCCCGCGCCGGTGGTGCGCAGCGCGATCGCGATCGCGTCCAGATCGGCGGGGGTCAATTCCAGTGCGGCGCCCCCGATCCAGCCGTCGACCTGCTCGGGCCGGCGGGCGCCGGCGATGGCGCCGGTGACGCCGGGCCAGGTCAGGGTCCAGGCGATGGCGACCGCGGCGACGGTGGTGTGGTGGGCCGCGGCGATCGGACGCAGCGCGTCCACCAGCGCGAGGTTGCGGTCGAGTTCGGTGGTGAACTCCGGGAAGCCCTTGCGCCAGTCGTCATCCGGCAGGCTCGCGACGCGCTCGGCCGAGAAGGCCCCGGTGAGCAGGCCGGAGTGCTGTGGCTGGTAGACGATGCCGCCGGTGTGATGCGCCGCCGCCCAGGCCAATTCGTCGGCCGCGCCCCGTTTGATCAGCGAGAACTGGGGCTGGATGGCGTCGATGTGGGCGACGGACTCGGCGATCTCCAGTTGCGGCACATCGTGATTGGACAGGCCGATGGCGCGTACCTTGCCTGCCCGCACCAGGTCGGCCATGGTCTGCCAGTACTCCTCGAGCGGGGTCGCGGCCGCGGGGTCGACGCCGTCGGGGTCCGAGAAGTCCAGGGAGGCACCGGTATCGGGCCAGTGCACCTGGTACAGGTCGATGCGCTCGACGTTCAGCCGGCGCAGCGAGTCCTCGACCTCGCGGCGCACGCTGGCGGCGGCCATGATCCGCATGGGCGGCGGCGCGGTCGTGCTCGTCCCAGACCAGTCCGGCCTTGGTGAAGACGAACGGCCGATCGGCCTCGGGCAGTCCGCTGATCGCCTTGCCGACCACTTCCTCGGAGTGGCCGAGTCCGTAGACGGCGGCGGTGTCGATCCAGTTGACACCGGCCTCCACGGCCCGGCGGATGGTGGCGATGGAATCGGCGTCGTCCTGTGCGCCCCAGGTGTAACGCCAGCCCGAACCGCCGACGGCCCACGCGCCGAATCCGATCCGGCTGATGTGCATGTCGGTGGTGCCGAGCTGACGGGTGGGGAGGGAGGTCATGATGTGTGCTCCTCGTGTGGCTTTCGCCGTCCGTTGCGGCGCTGAGCACTACTTTCGCCCGATGCGAGCGGGGCGAACAGTGCGGCGTCTGCCTGGGCACCGCGTGACCAGGATGCGGTGCCGGATGGAATCGGCCGCGCTCGTGGTTATCGATGGCATGACCTTGGACCGTCGCGCCGAACTCGGTGAATTCCTGCGCTCCCGCCGCGCCCGGCTCAGCCCCGCGGAGGTGGGTCTGGTGGATCACGGTGCGCGCCGCCGTGTTCCGGGCCTGCGCCGCGAGGAGCTGGCGCTGCTGGCCGGGGTCAGTGTGGATCACTATGTGCGCCTGGAACAGGGCCGCAGCCTGCAGTTCTCGGAGTCGGTGCTGGACGCGGTGGCGCGGGTGCTGCGGCTGAATCAGGTTGAGCGCGACCATCTTTACCGCCTGGCCCGCCCGTGGTCGGGTGAGGAGCCGCCTGCCGTGCAGGAGGTGCGCCCGGGCCTGCGCCGGCTGCTGGACACCGCCCACGACGTCCCGGCCTACATCGTCGGCCGCGGTGTCAGCGTCCTGGCGTGGAATCGCCTGGCCGCGGCCCTGATCACGGATTTCGGCGCGCTCCCGCCCGCGCAGCGCGACTTCCTGCACCTGGTCTTCCTGGACGAGGGCGGGAAGGATCTCTACGAGGACTGGGACGACAAGGCCGCCGACACCGTGGCCTACCTGCGCCTGGATGCCGCCCGCAATCCGGGCGACCCGCGCATCACCGCCCTCATCGACGAAATGAACGCCCGGAGCCCGGAATTCGCGGAGCTGTGGAAGCGGCACGAGCTCAAGGACAAGACCCACGGGCGGCATATCTACCGCCACCCGATCGTGGGCCGTCTGGAGCTCGGCTTCGAAACCCTCCGTCTCCCCGACGATCCCGATCAGGCGCTGGTCGCCCATCACGTCGAACCCGGCTCCTCCAGCGCCGACGGACTACGACTGCTGGCGTCTCTCGCCGCCGATCCGGCGAAACTCGGCTGAGTCTCCCACCCACCCGGCGCGGTACCCCCGCCCGCGTAACACATTGCGCCGCACCGGAAACCAGTGCGGCGCAATGTGATGCCGGGGTTGCGCGGTGTTGCTGCCGCGCTTACTTGGTATCGCTGTCGATCTCCAGGCTGCCGCCGCCGGCGTCGATCACCCGCATGTTCACCGACTTGGTCGGGCCGTTCTTGGTCTGCAGCGAGTCCAGCACGATGTCGACCGAACCATCGGGGTTGACCGTGCCGCCGCCATTGGCGCCCCGGATGCTCGAGTACTTCTGGACCGGGTTCCCGGTCCAATACGTCTGGAACGCCTGCTGATTGCCGTAGACCTGCTGAGCGGCGGGGGTCAGCAGCTTCCAGGCATCCGAGTACCGGGTGTAGGTCACGTCATCCCAGAACGACTGCACCGCATCGACGGCGGCGTCGAAGCTGACCGTCCCGGCGCTCTTGGTCTGGCCGAGGCCCGAGGGCACGCCCTTGGTGGCGCTGGCCGTGACCGACGCCTTCACCGAGCTGCTGTTCGTGCCCGCGCCCGAGGAGCTGTTCGAACCGGAGTTGCCGACCAGGCCGTACGTGATACCGCCGACCACCACGACCACCGCGGCCACCAGGATCAACACCAGCTTCTTCTTGGAGCCGGAACCCGAATCCGGTTCGGGCGCCGGATGATTGCGGGTCGGCGGGCCGGCGTTCATGGGCGGGCGCGGCGGCGGGGTCTCCAGCAGCTGTGCCTGGCTCATGGCGCCGGTCGGGATGTCGGCCGACTGGCGGCGCTCCATCTGCCGGGTGGTCTGCCGCGACGCGGAGCGCTGAGCAGCGCCGGCCGACGGGGTGACCGGGGCCGAGCGCCGGGCGGCCAGCACCCGGGTGGCCTCGGCATCCGGGCCGACCTCGGCGAATTCGGCCATGATGTCGCGCACGTCGAGCATGCTCGGCCGGTCCTCCGGCTCGAAGCTGAGCAGGCTGAGCAGCAGATCGCTGAGCGGCCCGGCATTGCGCGGTTCGCTGATCTGGCCGTTGGCGGCCGCGTACAGCAGCGCCAGCGGATTCGGGTTGGTGCCGTACGGCGGTTCGCCTTCCAGTGCGTGGAAGAGCGTGGCGCCCAAGGCGAATACATCCGCGGCCGGCGTCGGTTCCGCCCCGCGCGCGACCTCGGGGGCGAGGTAGGCGGCGGTGCCGGAGATGAGTCCGGTGGCGGTCAGCGTGACGTCACCCTTGGACTTGGCGATGCCGAAGTCGGTGATCTTCACGGCGCCGTTGTCGCCGAGCAGGATGTTGCCGGGCTTGACGTCGCGGTGGACGATCCCGGCGCGATGCGCGGCGATGAGCGCGGATGCCACCTGTTCGCCGATGCGGGCGACCTGCGGCAGCGGCAGCGTGCCCTGCGCGGACAGCACCACCGCCAGACTCTGCGACGGCAGATACTCCATGACCAGGCACGGGTCACCCTCGTGCTCGGTGATGTCGAATACGACGATGGCGTTCGGGTGCTGGAACCGGGCCGCGTTGCGAGCCTCGCGTGCGGCGCGCTGCCGCACGATGTCCTTGTCTGCATCCGACAGGCTCGGCTGGGTGAGGATCTGCTTGACCGCCACGGAACGTTCGAGCCGCTGATCCACGGCTCGCCAGACGACACCTGTGCCGCCGCTACCAATCCGTTCGACCAGGCGGTAATGCCCTGCGATCACTTGGCCGGTTTCGATGGCACTACTCCGAAGTTCTCCGAGACGACTGTGACAATGCGGTTGCCCGCGCGTTTCCCCGCACGAGTGTAGCGGGCGACGGGCGGATCTCCGACGTCAGCGTGAGATATGAGCGAGATCTCGGTGAGATCTACGCCGCAATCGGGTGACCGCCGCGTGACCGGCTACGCGAAATCGCTGGTCGGAGTGCATCTATGACGGGACATAGACCAGTTGGTTTGGTGTGTGTTCGCTCCCGCACACCGACGGCGTTCAGCTTCCTTTCACCCCTGGAGCCGGGGCGGAGACCGCCGCGGGCCACTCGGCGCGCATCAATTGCGCGGCGTCCGCCTCGTCGAGCTCGATGTCGAAGACCTCCGCGAGCACCTTCGGCAACTCGGCGACCTCCAGTTCGCGCACCGACTCCGAGCCGTCCGGGTAGCTGGTGGTCCAGGTGCTGCCGTCCAGCTGGTGATGCACCTCGGCGCGGAAGCGCTGCACGAACGGCCGCATGATGAACGGCGAGCGCGACGAGGTCGACACGTAGTGGTTCCCGACCGCGAAGTCGATGCGGTACTGCGGAGTGGTGACGAAGGTGTGGCGGTCCACCCAGCCGTCCCCGCCGAACTGGTACAGCGTCCACAGCTCGCCGCCGCCGGCGGCGGCGGTTCGCTCCAGCCGGAAACGCCATGCGCCCGCGCTGAATTCACCGCGACTGGGGGCCAGCTCGACCGGTTCGAGCGGACCCCACCCGAATCCGACATCGCACAGCCAGCGGCGCTCGTCGTCCGCGGCCTTCACCCGCAGCAGCGCGTGGGTAGCCGGGCGCAGATTGGTCGCGCCGCGCGTGACGCGGCCCGACATGGCGGTGAACTCGAAGCCGAGCCGCTCCAGCGCAGCGGCGAACAGGCCGACGTTCTCGTAGCAGTACCCGCCGCGTCGCCGCCGGATCAGCTTGCCCTGCAGCGCTTCCGGATCCAGCGGGATACCGCGGCCGAGAATTATCTCCAGGTTCTCGAACGGGATGGTGGTGGTGTGGGCGCGCACGAGTTCGCGCAGGGTGGCCAGGGTGGGTGCGCGCTCGCCGGTGAATCCGATCCGGGCCAGGTAGGCGTCCAGGTCGAGGTCCGCGCCCTGCCAGGTGTACGAGGGGTCCGCCGGTGTGGTCATCGCCGCCTTCCTGTTGCGCCGGATTCGCGGAGATCAACGGTATTCGGCGGGAAAGTGTTCCGGCGGCAGCGAGTGCCGGGTCAGCGCACGGGGCCGGCCAGGGTGGGCAGGCCCTCGCGGTAGGTGGGGTACATCGGCTTCCAGCCCAGGTCGGCGCGCGCCTTGGCGTTCGAGACGCGGATGGAGAGGTCCAGCATCTGGGCGGCCGCCAGCGGTGAGGCCATGCGCACCAGGCGCGCCGGGAGCCGGCGCGGCGGCCGCGCGCCGACGGTCTCGGCCATGGCGTCGAACATGGTGTCCCAGGTGATCGGCTCGTCGTCGACGATGTTGTACGCCTGCCCGGGGGCGCCGCGTTCGAGGGCGGCGACGGTCGCGGCGGCGGCATCGGCGAGGTGGATGAAGCCGACGTATCCGGCCCCCGTGCT
The DNA here is from genome assembly GCF_044766925.1 of Nocardia sp. NPDC101769. Taxonomy (NCBI): domain Bacteria; kingdom Bacillati; phylum Actinomycetota; class Actinomycetes; order Mycobacteriales; family Nocardiaceae; genus Nocardia; species Nocardia sp. NPDC101769. Next base: position 194,837 of record NZ_JBIWMX010000013.1, read on the forward strand.
CGGCAGTGGGAACATGCGCAGGCGCAGCGCCCGCACGAAGCTCTCCGACGCGCCGGGACCGTAGAACAGGCCGTAGCGCAGGGCGATTCCATCGATGCCGGGTGCGCGCCAGGCGCTCGATTCGGCCTCGTGCAGCGCGCCGATGATGCCGTCGGTGACGTCGCCTTGGATGCGACCGAACGGGTCCTGCTCGGTCACCAGCCGCGAGCCGTGGTCGCGCAGGCCGTACCCGAGGATGAGCGACTGGGTGAGATAGCGGCGCGCGCCGGTGCGCTGGGCCAGCTCCACCAGGTGCTTGCTGCCGATCTCGCGTAACGCGTTGGTGCGCAACAGGCCCGGCGCGTGATAGTGGGTCGGCGGCGAGTACCGGTAGGAGGTGAGCTGGTGGATGACCGCGTCGGCGGTGAGTCGCTCGGTGGCGCGCATCAGGTCCGAGCGGTCCATGACATTGGCGACCAGCGGGGTGGCCCCGAGCGAGCGAGCGACCTCGGCGCCGCGACCGCCGCGGGTGAGCGCGTACACCTGATGCCCGGCCCGGCGCAGCGCCGTGACCAGTGGCCGCCCGATCGCTCCCGTCGCCCCAGCCACCACGACTTTCATTGCGTCTCATCCCATCTCACCGCGCCGATATCGACTGCGAGCCTACTGACCGGGACCGGATCGGGCGGATCGTGGTCAACGCGAGCGGCCGCGGTCAGGCCGCGCATTTGGCGTTCGGGGGCGCGGGCGGGGCGGTGTTCACGCCGGCCGCGACATCGACGAGGTAGTCGTGGTCGCCGCCCAGCGGTTCGCTGCCGAGCAGCAATCGCTGGACCACACAACCGGATTCGAAGAACACCGGATTGATGCCGTGGTCGCCGGGCACCACGCGGCCCTCCAGATCACGGCCGCTGACCACGGTGTACATCGAGACCGGGTGGCCGGAGAGGGTCAGCGAGGCGCGCATTTCGAGCGACTGGGTGTAGGGCACCGCCGGGTCGGCGGTGCCGTGCAGCAGGACCGCGCGCTTGACGTCGATGCGGTTGGTCATGAGCACCGGTGACCGGTCGAGGTAGGACCGCAGGCAGGTGACCGGGGTGCAGCCGCCCGCGTCGCGTTCGATCTCGGCCCGCAATTGTGGTCCGGCCAGGCCGGATTCGAGCCAGGCGGTGACGTCGCCGGCGTGGCCGAAGGTGTCGACCCAGTAGTCGTAGGTGCCGGGCGGGGCATAGGCGGCGGCCAGCCCGCTGGTCACACCGCCCTGACTCCAGCCCCACAGCACCGTGGGACCGATGCCGGGGTGCTCGCCGCGGTACCACCGGGTGGCCGCGACGGTGTCGCGCCAGCCGGCCCAGACGTTCCACTCCCCGGTCCGCCAGGTGCCGGTGTCGGAGCGCTGATCCATGGTGACCAGGGCCGCGCCGGTCTGCCGGACGATCGAGGCGAGGTAGTCGGGGAAGTCGCTCGCACTGCCGGCGTGGCCGTGCACCGCCACGATGAGGCCGCGTGCGCCGCCGCCGGGTTCGTAGACCCGGCCGGTGGCGGTCTCACCGTCCACCGTCAGGGTCACCGGCCGCATCGACACGTCGCCGGGTGGCGCACTCGAAACCACCGGGGCCGCAACCACCGTCGCCGCGAGCACGCCCGCGACCGCGCCGACCACCCGCATCCCTCGCCACCGGACACCCACGTCCCGCATCGTCGCACGTCCGTACGGCCCGGCCGGGTATCCACGCCGGGCATTTCCCGGGCGGCGAGGTGCACGCGAATTCGGGTGACAGAGGCTAGGATTCGACCATGCGTTCGATGGATGCCGCGGAGCGGCGGGCTCGGCTGGGGGTGCGGCACCGGCTGGCCGCCGGGGTGCGCGACGACGCGGTCGAACAGATCGTGCGGTCGATGGTGGTGCTGCACGCCACCGATCCGGCCACCGTCTACCTGTCCGTCGCGGCGCGCGGGGTGGGCATCGAACCCGGGCACGTGGATAAGGCGCTCTACGACGATCGGACGCTGCTGCGCATGCTGGCCATGCGGCGCACCATGTTCGTCGCGCCGGTCGACCTGGTGCCGGTGCTGCAGGCGTCGGTGGCGGATGCCTTGGCGCACAAGCAGCGCAAGACCTATGGGCGGTACATCGAACAGTCCGGGGCGGTGACCGGGAATGTCACCGCGTGGCTGAACGAGGTCGAGGCCGAGACGCATGCGGCGCTGCTGGCGCGGGGCAGCGCGACCGGGGCGCAGTTGGGCAAGGAGGTGCCACGGCTGCGGACCCAGGTCGACACCGCGCCGGGCAAGCCCTATTCCAAGCCGACCAATATCACCACCTGGGTGCTGGTGACGCTGGGCTGCGAGGGCCGGATCGTGCGCGGACGGCCCAATGGGAGCTGGGCCAGCAGCCAGTACACCTGGGCGCCCGTCGAATCCTGGCTGCCGGAGGGGATTCCGGCGCTGCCGGTGGACGAGGCGCGGGCGGAGCTGGTCCGGAAGTGGTTGCGCGCCTTCGGTCCCGCACCGGTGAGCGATCTCAAGTGGTGGACCGGATGGACGCTGGGTGAGGTCCGCAAGGCGCTCGCGCTGGTGGATACCGCCGAGGTCGACCTGTGTGGCGAGACCGGGCTGGTCCTCGCCGACGATCTGGAATCGACTCCGGCCCCGGAACCCTGGGCCGCGCTGTTGCCCGCCCTCGACCCCACGCCGATGGGCTGGCAGTCCCGGGACTGGTACCTCGGCTCGCACCAGTCCGCGCTCTTCGACCGCAATGGCAATGTCGGCCCGACGGTCTGGTGGGACGGCCGCATCATCGGCGGCTGGGCACAGCGCCCGGACGGCGAGATCGTCTGGCGGCTGCTGGAAGACGCGGGCTCCGACGCCGAGCGCGCCATCGCCGCGGAAGCCGAACGCATGGGGGCGTGGTACGGCGATGTCCGCCCGATCCCCCGGTTCCGAACGCCGCTAGAACGCGAGCTCACCGCCTGACCTGCGCACCGACACTCTGTCGAATACCGCCGCGCCGATCCGCGATCCGTACCGCAGATCGGTTGCGAGTTTGCGATCGAATGTCGATCTCATTGCATGGCAGGGTCTTCGACGGTTGCGGCCCGGCCCGGACACTACTGTGAGGTTGCTGCCCACGAGTATTCGGAGAAATTCTGCGGGCCTACCGGGCGGCAGGCTGTTACTGTCGGCATTGTTATTCGCACGATCCGGGCCGGGACACGGGGAGGTCCAGGGGTTCGGCGAGTTTTCGGAGTGTGTCATGGCGTTGACGAATCGGCTGGTCTCCCCGGCTGCACCGCACATCGATTCGGCCGGCGCGCCGCACGGTAGCTCCGCCGATGGGCGGCCCGCACCCGCGTCGCCGCGAAACGACCTGTGGGGCGACGCCTTCCGGGATGCGGCGCTGGGTATGTGCGCGGTGCTGTCGGCGACCGACGGGCGCATCGATCCCGCGGCGCGCATGCGGGTGGCGCAGATGGTCGGCGCGCACGAGGTCCTGCGCCTGCGTTCGCCCGAGGACCTGCGAAATCTGTTCGAGGACAACTGCGCCCGGCTCATCATGGATCCGGCCTTCGGGCACGCCTATGTGATGGCGCAGATTTCCAAGGCCACCGACCATCCCGAGCAGGCGGCCGCGGTGGTGCGGATCGGGTTGATCGTCGGGCAATCCGACGGCGAACTCGGCGCACACGCGCTCACGGTGATTCGCGAGGCTTGTCAGGTTTTGCGTCTGGACCCGCACGAATTCGGTCTGTAAAGCCCTCTGGCTTTTGCTGGACATTGCCCGGAGCCGTCCCGCATTCTTGGGGCGTTTGCTGCCCAGCGACGGGATTCACTCTGCATGGCGATCCAAGGGTTCCTCAATATTCTGCTCGACACCGTCCACCCCGATCGGGGCTGGCGGTACTGCGCCTGGTGCGAAGGCAGCGGGGCCACAGGCTGTTCCGAGAGCGGGGCGGCCATCCTGTGCACCGGCTGCGGCGGCATCGGCTGGCTCGTCGATCCGCCCGTGTACCGGCGCTGACCAGACGATTCACCCCCGGCGCAGCGGCACACCGGGGGTGAATCGACAGGAAGGGCCGTCTCACATATCGAGTCCGAGGTCCAGCACCCGGACGGAGTGGGTGAGCGCGCCGACCGCCAGGTAGTCGACGCCGGTGCGGGCGTAGTCGGCCGCCATGTCCAGCGAGAGTCCGCCCGAGGACTCGAGTTTGGTGCGCGGCGACCGGGTGTTGCGGCGCTGCACGGCCGCCTGTGTGGCCCACAGCGGGAAGTTGTCCAGCAGCACCAGTTCCACGTCCTCCGCGAGCACGGCGTCGAGCTGATCGAGGCTGTCCACCTCGACCTCGCACTCGATGTCCGGGTTCAGCTCCCGCACGGCGCGCAGCGCGGCAACCACCGAGCCCGCGGCCACCACGTGGTTGTCCTTGATGAGCGCGGCATCGCCCAGGCCCATGCGGTGATTGACGCCACCGCCGACCCGCACCGCGTACTTCTGCAGGGCCCGCAGGCCGGGCAGGGTCTTACGGCTGTCACGAATACGGCAATCGGTGCCCGCCACCGCGTCCACCCACTGGGAGGTGGCGGTGGCGATTCCGGACAGGTGGCACACCAGGTTCAGCAGGGTGCGCTCGGCGGTGAGCAGGCCGCGGGTGGGCGCGGCCAGGCTGAGCACGACATCACCGGGCTGCACCCGGGTACCGTCAGCGACACGGCCGGTGACTTCGTAATTGCCCGCGCCCAGCACCTCGTCGAGCACCAGCAGGCCGACATCCAGCCCCGCCACCGTGCCCGGCTGGCGAGAAGCCATGTCCGCCTTGGCGACCGCGTCCGCGGGCACCGTGGCCAGCGTGGTGATATCGGGCCCGTACCGCAGATCCTCGTCGAGGGCGGTGCGGATGAGCGCGACCACCGCGTCGCGATCCAGTCCGGCGTCGAGAGTCATTGCTGCACTCCTTGTTCGATGACTTGTCCTGTACCCCGGGCGATGCCGTTCCGGACCGCGAAGCCGCGCGAGACGGCGAGCTCCGGCATGGCGGCCACGCCCGTCACGAGGTGGCGGGCACGGCGGCCCGACCCCACGTCTGCCCCGGCTCGACGCCGTCGGCAACCAGCTTCGGCCGCCCGTCGGACCCGAGCCGCACCGCGGTGCTGCGCCGCAATTCCTCCCGCGGCTCCGGGTAATCCGACCGCGTATGGCAGCCGCGGCTCTCGGTGCGCGCCGCCGCCGCGACCAGCAGCGCCCGCGCGGTCAGCGTGAGCGCGGAGTCCTCCAGCTCGCGAATGATCGCCGCCCCCGAATCGGAGTGCGCGACCGCGCCGTCGCTCGACGCGTCCACGGCACCGCTGGTCCGGCCGTCCGGCACACCGGCCTCGACCGCGCGAGCGGCTGTCCGATTCGCACCGCTGTTCGGATCGCCGTCCGGCACTTCACCGTTGGCGCGGCCGACGGCTGCGCCGTTCCCGTTCAGCGGCTCGTGTGTCGTGTATGCACCATTCGCGGGATGGTTCAGCGCCCATTCGACGGTGATGTCGGGCGCGGCATTGTCGGCGACCAGGCCGACCATGCGCAGGATGGCGGCGCGCAGGCCGTCTCCGTCGCGGACGACCGAGGCGTGCTCGGTCATCAGCTCCTGCAGCAACTTTCGATCCGCGCGGGGGAAGCGCAGCGGGCCGACCTCGGCGATCGGGCGGGCCGCGCCCCGGCGTTCGGCGGCCGCCGCGCCCGCACGCTCGCCGACCACCAGGCCCTCGAGCAGGCTGTTGGAGGCCAGGCGATTCGCGCCGTGCAGGCCGGTGCGGGCCACCTCACCGGCGGCGTAGAGGCCGGGCACCGTGGCGCGGCCGGAGGTGTCGGTGAGGATGCCGCCGCACTGGAAGTGCGCGGCAGGCGCGACCGGGATCAGATCCGTGGTGGGGTCGATGCCCGCGGCCAGGCAGGAGGCGGTGATGGTCGGGAATCGTTGCGGGAAGCCGTCGATCGACCGGCCGTCGAGATACACGTGGTCGGTGCCGAGTTCGTGCATACGGGCCTCGATGGCGCGGGAGACCACGTCGCGCGGGGCCAGATCGCCGCGGGGGTGCACGCCCGCGGTTACCGAATTGCCTTCGGAGTCCACCAGAATCGCGCCCTCGCCGCGCACCGCCTCGCTGATCAGCGGGCGGCGGCCCAGGCCGCCGGGCGTGAACAGCACGGTGGGGTGGAACTGCACGAATTCCAGGTCCGACACCAGCGCCCCGGCCCGCAGCGCCAGCGCGATGCCGTCGGCGGTGGCGCCGGCGGGATTGGTGCTGCACGCGTACAGCTGCCCCAGCCCGCCGGTGGCGAGCAGCACGGCGGGCGCGTGCACGATGCCGAAGCCCTTGCCCGACACCGCGATGACGCCGCGCACGCCCTCGGGTCCGGTCACGAGGTCGAGCACGACGGCCCCGAACAGCACCGGCAGTCCGGCGGTGTTCAGCGCCCGCTGCACCTCGGCACCGGTGGCGTCACCGCCCGCGTGAATGATGCGGCGGGTGCTGTGCCCGCCCTCCCGGGTCCGCGACACCTGACCGTCGCGCCCGAGATCGAACACCGCGCCCAGGTCGGTCAGCGCGGCCACCGCGTGCTGCCCGCCCTCGGCAATGGACCGCACCGCCTCGGCGTCACACAGCCCGGCCCCGGCGACCACGGTGTCGTGCACGTGCGATTCCACCGAATCCCCGTGCGGCGCAACGACCGCGATCCCGCCCTGCGCGTACTGCGTGGAGGTGTCTGTGGGCCCGCCCTTGCTGAGCGTCAGCACCCGCAGTCCGCGTAGGGACGCGGTCCGCGCGGCGGTCAGGCCGGCCACCCCGCCACCCACGACGACGAGATCCGCCTCGGCTTCCCAGGTGATGGAAATCGATGTATTCACCATTGCTCATCCCTCCCCTGACAGGGGACGACGTGGCTACTCGCCGCCGCCGGGGTTGCCGATCTCGATCATGCGCTGCACCGAGTTGCGGGCCAGGGCAGCGGTTTCGGCATCGACGTGGACCTCGTCGCGGTTCTCCACCAGGCAGCGGAGCAGGGCGGCGGGCGTGATCATCTTCATGTACTGGCAGGAGGCGCGGTCGTTGACGGCCTGGAAGTCGACGCCGGGGGCGGCCTTGCGCAGCTGGTGCAGCATGCCGACCTCGGTGGCGACCAGGACCTGGTTCGCTGAGCCATTTTTGGCGCTCCGCGCCGCCGCGGCCTTGGCGGCGTCGATCATGCCGCCGGTGGACAGGATGTGCACCCGGTCGGCCGGGAACTCGCCCGCGCCCGCCAGGTAGAGAGCCGAAGTGGCGCAACCGCATTCGGGGTGCACGAACAGCTCGGCGTCGGGGTGGGTGCGGGCCTGCTCGTTGAGCTCGTCGCCGTTGATGCCGGCGTGCACGTGGCACTCGCCCATCCAGATGTGCATGTTCTCGCGGCCGGTGACGCGCTTGACGTGCGCGCCCAGGAACTGGTCCGGCAGGAACAGCACCTCGCGGTCCGGGTCGATGGAGGCGACCACGTCGACGGCATTGGAGGAGGTGCAGCAGATGTCGGTCAGCGCCTTCACCGCGGCGGTGGTGTTCACGTACGAGACCACCAGCGCGCCCGGGTGGTCGGCCTTCCAGTCGCGCAGTTCCTCGGCGGCGATGGAGTCGGCCAGCGAGCAGCCCGCGCGCTGGTCCGGGATGAGGACGGTCTTCTCGGGGCTGAGGATCTTGGCGGTCTCGGCCATGAAGTGCACACCGCAGAAGACGATGGTGTCCTCGGGCGCCTCCGCGGCGATCCGGGACAGGGCCAGGGAGTCGCCCACGTGGTCGGCGATGTCCTGGATCTCGGGCAGCTGGTAGTTGTGCGCCAGGATGGTGGCATTGCGCTCACGCGCAAGCCGCTTGATCTCCGCCGCCCATTCGGGGGTGGCCTCCACGCCGGAGTATCCCGACGGGCCGTCCGTGATGCGCTCGGTCAGCGTCATCGTCGCGCCCACTGCTGCAGCCATGGCATGGCTCCTTCTCTCATGCGCCCGGCAACCTCGCCGATTCGCATCCAACCGGTTTTCGACTTACAATCGAAAACGTGGCCCATCGTAGCACCATCCACGAAACGCTTACCGCGGTGTTCCAGGTTCGTCGCTTTCCGGACACCATCCGTGCAGGTGAGAGCACTAGTGTGGGTGAGATCACCATCTCCGACCGCTGTCCGCCCGGCCACCACACCGAACTGGCGGTCCTGCTCTGGGAACGTGCCCTCGACCCGGCCAAGGGCACCTGGTCACTGCCCGGCGGCCGCCTGCGCGACGATGAGGACCTCGACACCTCCGCCGCCCGCCAGCTCGCCGAGAAGGTCGATGTGCGCGAGCTTACGCATCTGGAACAGGTCTGGGTCTTCAGCGATCCGTATCGCGTCCCCGGCGATCGCCGAATCGCCTCGGCCTATTTGGGTTTGGTGCCGATGACCGCCGAGCCGGTCCTCCCCCACGACACCCGCTGGCACCCGGTCTCGGCCCTGCCCGACATGTCCTTCGACCACGGCACGGTCGTCCGCCACGCCCGAAATCGCCTGGCCGCCAAGCTCTCCTACACCAATATCGCCTTCGGCCTGACCCCGGCAACCTTCACCATGTCGACCCTGCGCGAGATCTACTGCGCCGCACTGGGGTACGACGTGGACACCACCAACCTCCAACGAGTCCTGTCCCGCCGCAAGGTGATCACCCCCACCGGCGACACCGCCTCCCCCGGCCGCGCGGGCGGCCGCCCCGCCGCCGTCTACCGCTTCACCGACTCCGAGATCCGGGTCACCGACGAATTCGCCGCCCTGCGCCCACCCAGCTGATCACCCGCCTACCCTCGGGGGGCGTGAGCACAGCCGCCGATGCCAATGCCGTGACGAACCTGATCGCGAAATACGCGGAGTTGGTCGACGCCGGGGACTCGCCGGTGTCGGGGCGTTGTTCGCCGACGGCGTGTTCAACGGTGACGGCGGATCGGTCAGCGGCAGTTCCGGTATCGAATTCGGGTACAGCCAGGTGAGCACGTCATCGAGCAGCTTCTCACCGGTGGAGAGTTCCGCGAATTGCAGACCCAGCATCAGCCCGACGAACTGGCCGCTCGTCAGCGGGAGGTCTCGGCTCGCCGCCGTCGACTCGGCGAGGTCGATGAACCGCTCCCGCTGATCCCGCAGGGTCCGCGCGACATCGGGCGATCGGACGCCCTCGAGCCTAAATCCGAATCGCGCCAGGGTGCGTTGGACCGAAGCGTCCTCCCCGGAGGCGAATTCGAGCAGCTCGATGTCGACCAGTCGGCGGACCGCCCCCTCGATCAGCGCGCTGCGAGTGCGGAAACAGTTCGAGGGGCCCCCGAGGGCAGGCGCGCCTCCTCGTCGACCGCTCGATGAGTGAGGCCACGCGGTCCGACCCGTCCAATCACTCGGATCGCCGCGTCCGCCACCAGTGCCCGTCTGTCGTTCACACCGCATCCCTCCCGATGAGGCATCGCCTAGACCTGTATCGCCGCCGACCTGTCGGATTCGGTCACCTGCTCGAGCCTCCGGACCCGAATCGTCATCGCGACCACGATAGCCGCGATTACGAAAAATCCTGCACCCCAATAGAAACCGATGTCATAGCTGTGAACCGCCGCACGGGCCGGGAGGTCCGGCGCGGGCGGGTGATCGCGTGCGTATCGCGTCGAGACCTGCACCGCGATCGTGGTCAGCAGCGCGGTTCCGATCGACGCGCCGATCTGCTGTACCGCGTTCAACAGTCCACTGGCCACGCCCGCGTCGCGATCGTCGATCGCATACAGGGCGGTCGCCTGCATGGCCACGAAGATCTGCGCCATGCCGAGCGCGATCACGATCTCGGCGGGCAGCACGGCCGCCCAGTAGGACTGACCGACACGCAACTGCGCCAGATAGATCAGGCCGACGACCCCGAGCAGCGCGCCGACGAGCATCAGCACGCGCGGCCCGACCTGCGGCAACAACTTGCTGGCGATACCCGCGGAGACCACGATGCCGAACGGGAATGGCAGGAACGCGATTCCGGCCTTCAATGGTGAATAGCCGAGGGTCTGCTGGAAGTAGTAGCTGAGGAACAGGAACACCGCGTACATGGCGACCGGGACCAGCAGCGCGGCCAGGAACGAGCCGCCTCGATTGATCTCGCCCGGAATACGCAGGGGCAGCAGCGGATTGGCGACCCGCGCCTCGATGGCGACGAAGGCCAGCAGCAGGCAGACGCCGACCATCAACAGGGCGACGGTACTGGTCGCACCCCAGCCCGCCTGTGCCGCACGATTGAACCCGTAGACGATGCTCGCCAGCCCCGCGGTCACGAAGACCACGCCCGGCAGGTCGTAGCCGCCGTCGCGCCGAACGGGCACGTCCCGGACGACGACCAGCAGGGCCGCCGCCGTGGTGGCGAGCGCGATCGGAATATTGACCAGCAGGCACCAGCGCCACGACACGTACTGCGTCAGCGCTCCGCCGCCGATGAGCCCGACCGCGAAGCCCGCGCCGGATACGCCCCCGAAGACGGCGAAGGCGCGGGCGCGCTCCTGCGGCGCGGTGAAGGTCACCGACACCAGCGACAGCGCCGACGGCGCCAGCAGTGCCGCGAACAGGCCCTGCAGCGCCCGGCCCGCGAACAGCAGCCCGGGGCTCGTCGCCGCCCCGGCCAGCGCCGAGGCCAGCGCGAATCCAACCAGGCCGGTCAGGAAGATCCGCCGCCGTCCGACGTAGTCGGCCAGCCGGCCGCCCAGCAGCAGCAGACCACCGAACATCAGCGTGTAGGCCGTGAACACCCATTGCTTGTCGGCGTCTCGGATCCCGAGATCGGTCTGTGCGTAGGGCAGCGAGATCGTCACGATCGTCGCGTCGAGGACGACAAGCAATTGCGCGATCGACAACACCAGCAATGCCCACCAGCGACGATCGGACGCCGCACCTGTTTCGGACATGATCATCCTTTACTTGTCGAAGGTCCGCCCGGGAAGTCGGCTCGCCACGAAATCCACCGCGGATCCGAGCACGCCGATGACGAGGATGATGGCCACAACCTGGTTGTAGGCCAATTGATCTCGGGCATTGAGGATCTGATAGCCCAGACCCGACCGCACGCCGAGCATCTCGGCGGGCACCAGCACGATCCAGGCCGTGCCGAGGCCCAGCCGCAGGCCGGTCCGGACGTGATCGCGCACGGCCGGAATGATCACGACCCACAGTTGTTCCGCGCGGGTCGCGTGAAACGACCGCGCCACGTCCAGAAAGCCGCGGTCGATCGCGTGCACCCCGGAGACGGTGTTCAACAGGATGGGCCACACGGCCGCGGCGGCGACGAGGAAATAGACCGGCTGATTGCCGATCCCGAACAGCGCCACTGCGATCGGCGTCCACGACAGCGGCGAGATCATGCGCAGGAACTGCACCACGGGCGTCGATGCCCGCTCGATCCGGGTATTCAGACCGATCAGCAGACCCATGGGCACACCTATCACCATGGCGACGGCCAAGCCGATGATCAAGCGCCACAGGCTGATCGCCGCATCGGAGACGAGTACACCGCGCCGGTACAGGTCGACGATCGCCGGGAACACCTGTTGCGGGGCGGTCTGCCGCAGCAGCGAATGCTGCGGCGACAGCACTGTTGTCGCCAGCCACCAGAGAAATACGGTCAGGACGATGGCCGCCGCCGCGGGCCACAGTCTGGCGACGACCGACCGGGATACGCTGCGCGCCAAGGGATTCGATCGAACGAAGGTTGAGGTCACAGCAGTTGCACCTGTTCGGTTCTCACGAGATCGGCGGGCAGTCCGAAGGCCTGTGTTCCGCCTTGTGCGGCAATCGAATTCAGCACGAACGTGTCATCCACCAGCCCCTGGTGCGCCGTTGTCGGATCCAGGTCGTCCAGAAAGCCGCGGTCCCCGTCGACCACCGTGTCGTGCATGGCCTCGACAAGTTTGCGGGTGAAGCTGGAAAAGGGGTACGGCTGGAATCCCACCAGGTGCGGCGACCAGTCGGGATGCCGCAAACCATAGGGCGGCGTGGGGTAGGTGAGCGCGGTGCGCACCGCCGGAAGCGGCTGGGGCAGATAGCCGCCCGAGGTCAATGCACCCGCGGCGCGATCGCGGTCCCCGGTGATCCGCAGTTGCGCGGCGACCACCGCATCCGTGACCGCCTGCACCGCGTCCGGCCGCGCGGCGATCACGTCGTCCCTGGTGACCAGGACGCAGCAGGCATGTTCACGCCACACGTCACCGAGGAAGGTATGGATTCGACCGATCTTCTTGATCTGCGCGATGGCATTGAACGGGTCCGCCACCACGTAGCCCACGATCGACCGATTCGCCAGGGCGGGAACCATATCCGAGGGGCTCATGACGATCAGTTCGACCGTGCGCTGCGATCGCGAGGCCCCGCGCCGGACCACCGGGGTGAGGTCGTGGGCGCGCAGCAACTGCTGGAGGACGATATTGTGGATCGACCACCAGAACGGGATCGCGACCTGGCTGCCCGCCAGCTGTCCCAGATCCGTGATGTCCGGCGCGACGGTCAGTGCCGAGCCATTGGTGTGGTTCCAGCCCAGCACTCGCACCCCGGCGCCCAGCACCCGCTGCAGTTGCAGGGCCATCGGCATCAGCAGATGCGCGACGTCGATCTCACGGGATACGAACGCCTCCGCCAGCCCGGCCCAGCTTCGGAACAGTACGGGTTTACCGCCACTGACCGATCGTGACGAGTAGAGGCCCGCCGAATGCGCGATCAACAATGGCGCCGCGTCGGTGATCGGCAGGTAGCCGATGCGCAGCGCGCTCTCACGCCGCCGCCCCGCGGTCGCGGCGCTGTGCACCAGGTCCGCCGAGCCGAAAAGCCCGGCGGCGACGGTGAGTCCGGTCGCCCCGGTCAGCAGGTGACGTCTCGAAATGGCTGTCAAGGAACCGCGACCTCGTCCGGGTGGTACTGCTGGAGAATGTCGTCACGCAGCGACGAGGTATCGCGGCCGGTCCGCACGTCCCGCCATTCCCGGCGAATCCTGCCCCGGTCGAGCAGCACGATCCGATCCGACAGCGCGATCGCCTCCTCCACGTCATGGGTGATGAGCACGGCCGTGGCCGCGAGTTCGGTGACGAGTTCTCCCAGCCACCGCCGCAGGTCGATTCGCGTCGCCGGGTCCAAGGCGCTGAAGGGTTCATCGAGCAGCAGCAGGCGCGGCCGGGTCGCGGCCGCGCGCAGCACGGCCACCCGTTGCGCCTGACCGCCCGACAACTCGCTCGGATATCTGCCCGACAGGCCCTCCAGTCCGAAGCGCCGTAGGAGCGTCGCCGGGTACTCCCGGTCGAACTCGTGGCGATGAGCGGTGAATCGCCCTGCCAGCGAGACGTTCTCGAGGACGGTGAGCCACGGCAGCAGCAGGGATTGCTGGAACACCACCCCCGTGCGCGGACGAGCGCCGTCCGCGCTCCAGCTCACCGTGCCCGTGGTCAGCTCCTCCAAACCGGCCAGCACCCGCAGCAGCGTGGACTTGCCGCTGCCGCTCGGGCCGAGCACGGCGAGAAACTCGCCGCGCTCGATCGAGAGGTCCACCCGGTCCAGCACCGGATTGTCGGCGAACTTCTTGGTGCCGCAATCGATGCTCAGCTCATGGACACTAGGCACGTTTGACGCCGGTGAGCCGCGTATACATGCCGCCGTGCACGCTGTCGACGACCACATCGCTGAGCTGCTCACGGAAAACCCGCTCGAACGGCTCGAGCTTCTTGTAGTGGGATCCCACGATGAAGGACTTCAAGAAGTTGTACCCATTGATGGCGGGGTACCCGAATCCGGAGGTTCGCGGCAGGGCATCGATGATGCGCACGCCGGTGCCGGGCTTCAGGTTCGCGAGCAACTCGCCCAGCTTCTGCGACGGGTCCGGAACACAGCTCATCGCAATGCAACTGAACACCACGTCGACATCCTTGAGCAGCGGCGTCGTCGCGATATCGTCGACCACGAGCTTGACATTGCCCCAGCCGTTGGACACCACCCGCTTCTCCGCCTTGGCGAGAATGGCGGCATTGTTGTCCAACCCGATCACCCGGCCCGACGGACCGATCGCCTCGATCAAGGCCGGGAAGGCCAGTCCGGTACCGCATCCGAGGTCGGCCACCGTCTTGCCGGACAGGTCCAGTCCCTCGACCAGCGCCGGATGCAGTTTGTCGATGCCGCCCAGCGACAGGACCCAGGCGGTCCGGTCGTAGATCGGCGCCGCGATATCGTACCGTTCTGCCATTTTCATCTAGTCCTCTCTCAGATTCTTTTCGGCTGAATGCTTTTAACGTCGCGTCAATCGAACGCGGAATCCGCCCTTGATCGTCGGTGCCAGGCCGGTGTCCTCGTGCAGCGTGAAGTTCGGCGGAATCTCGACCCTGTACTGGCTCAAGATCAGGGCGACGAGGTAGGGCGCGATCAGGTATCCGAGTTGCGCGCCGGTGCATCGGTGCGGACCCGCGCCCCACGCGAGGAAATGCAGCAGGCGAGGTTGATCCACCCGTTTACTCTCGTCGTAGAACCGATTGGGATCGAAGGTGTCGGGATCGGTCCACCAACGTGAATCGCGGTGGATCGTCGAGATGGGAGCTCCCAGCATCGTATTCGGCGCGATATCGAACCCTTGGAAGTTCGCCCCGGCAGCGGTGAAGCGTAGCAGCAGCGGAAACCCTTGCATCCGGATCGATTCCTCGAAGCAGGCTTTCACCCAACGCAGGCTGCGCACCGACTCGATGGTCGGTTGCGACAGATCGACCGTGCCACACTCGTCCACCAGGCGATCCGTCGCCTCGGCGTCGAGGAGAGTGCGAACGACCGTTTGGGTGATGGCGCCGGCGGTAGTGCCATACGATGCGCTGGTCATGGTCGCCACATCGAAACAAAGGTCCCAAAAGGTCATGGGGGTCTTCAGTTTCTTGTACCCGAGCACCATGCCGTCCAAGACATCGCCATAGGTTCCCAAACCGGGTGAGTTCTGTCGCTCGACAACACGATTCTTGACAATCATCGCCGCGGAGTACACCGTCCACGGCCGAATTTTGTACGGACCCCACGGACGCACCAGATTCGGCGGATCAGCGATCTTCAGCGTCGATCCGAGGAACTTGGTGAAGGTCGCCATGCCCTCGTGCAACTCCTTCATCTCCTTGGGGGTGAAGGGCTCGGTGTACGTCTGCTTGAGCACGCCTCGCAAGAGCGTCTGAAATATCACTTCTTGCAGATCGGTCACGCCGTCGGCGCCGGTCGCCGCGGCAATATTCGCATCGAGGGTCTGTAGGTAGGCATCGACGTTGGCTTGAAATGTATTCTTCAGGCCGTCTCGCGTGACGAGCGGACTGACGATTCGGCGACGCTCCCTGAAAATCTCACCCTCGATGAACGACAGCCCGTTCTGCCGCTTCGCCAGCACAGGATGATAATTTCCGAACTTGCTGTAGTCGCCGGACGTGTCGCCCATCGCCTTGTGCACGTCTTCCGGATTGCCCAGTACGACAAGGTCGCGAAGCGGGAGCTTGATTCGGACGACGTCTCCGTATTGCCGGACCGCATCCCGCAAGAACTTGTTGCGATCCTTCGAATACTCGGGGTATGAACCCATAATGCGATGCCCCGGCGGTCCGGGCAGGTGCTCATTCGAGAAACGTCGGCTGGTCAGACTGGTAGCGGAGTGCACCTTCGGCGCCTCGACGTGCGGGCATTGTTTGGACATGGAGAATCCTTCTACTTGCGGAAGACGTAGGCACGAACCAGGCCACCGTGGTACCGCGCTTGCGCGTCCAACGTCAGACCGGCGCTCTCGCAACGGGATACCGTGTATTCCGCGCCCCGGTCCGACTCCACTTCCCTGGTCATGTGCGCGACCGGATCCGAACCGAACAACTCGGCGATTCTCCGAATCACCAGGAGGCGTAGCTTCATGACCTCGAGCAACAGCTTGTTGTCCGGTAGGGCGAGTTCGATGAGCAGAAAGCGTCCACCCGCGCGGAGCACCCGCGTGGTCTCCGCGAGCGCGACCGCCGGGTCATCCATGTCATCGAGCGCGAAGCACATGACGACGGCGTCGAAGGTCGACGACTCGAAGGCCAAATCCTCTGCGCTGCCGCGCATCTGATCCCACGCACTCCGGGGGTGCTCGCGCCGCAACCGCGCCAGCTTGGCTTCCGCGACCTCCAGCATCTGCTCATTGAGGTCGACGGCACTGTAGGAGATCGGGAAGCGGTATTCGGCGGCCAGCGCGGATGCGATCGCGGCCGTCCCCGCGGCCACATCGAGCACCTTGGCACCGGTGTCGAGCCGCAGCATGCGCACCGCGTCGCGGCGCAGCCTGGTGTCGCCACCCAGTGTCATGACCGAATTGACCAGGTCATAGCGCGGGGCTATTTTCGTGAACATCGCCTGGGGCGTGGCAGGACGTGTCCCGACCATTCAGATCCCTCCTCTCCGATTGATTACGTCGTTGATTACGTCGGCGCCGACCGCCTTCACCATCGACCAGGCGCCGGATCTCGCGGCCTTGCCGTCCCGGATCCAGCCCGACAGCAGTCCCACCACCTGACGGATGTGGATGCGCCCGGCCAGCGCGGGAGCCTCCACCGCGGGAATGCGCGCGTCGATGAGCGTCGGACCGTCGGTGTGCAGCGCTGCGCGGAAGGCGTTCCCGAACTCCTCGGAGCTCCGCGCCGTCACGGCGGTGAGCCCGCAGTGCCGCGCGAAGCTCGCGAAATCGACGGGTGCGAATTCCGAGGACGTATCGGGCCAGCCCATGATCCAGCTCTCGAACTTGATGGCCGCGAGCGCGCCATTGTTGAAGACGACGATCACCGTCGTCGACTCGGCCTTCGCGGCATTGCGCAACTCGGCCAGCGTGATGCCGATCCCGCCGTCGCCGACGATCGCCACCGAGATTTCCTTCGGATTCCGTACGGCGACATCGACTGCCGCGGGCACCGCGAATCCCATGGTGGCGAACGATGCGGTCCACAGGTATCTGGATGCCGACCGCACATAGCGGTAGGCCCACAGCGTGTTGATGCCGACGTCGACGCTCAAGGTCGATGGGCGCTCGGCTCGCGCGAGCTCGTAATCGATGATCTGCGCGGCCGTCACAGCCAGCAGTTGCCGCTTGCCCTCCCGCGGCGCGGTGCGCTCCGCCGTGCCGTGTTCGAACGTATTCGCCAGGGCGACCGGATCATTCGAGGATCCGATCAGCTCCTCCAGCACCTCGCGGGCATCGCCGAGCAAACCGATCGAATCCGGTGGGAGGCGCAGAAAGGTCAGCGGATCGGCGTTGACGGAGATCACCGGACCGTCCCCGGCGAGCTCGAATGCGGAGCCGCGCCAGGACACCCCCACCAGAATCACCAGCTGGCTCTGCCGAATGTTCTGCATCGCCTCGTCATGGCCGGAGGTCCCGACCAGACCGGCGCAGTGGTCGCCCACGACATTCGCGGCCAACGCGCCCATCGTGCAGTAGAGCGGAGCGCCCGTGCGTGACGCCAACTCGATGAGTTCACGCCGCGCGCCCGCCGCACCGCGACCGACGATGATCGAGACGTTCTCGGCCGCCGCGAGGAGTTCCGCCGCCCGGGCGATCTCCTGCGGTGCGGCCATCGTGCTACCGGGAAGGCCGATCAATGACGTCGGAATGTCCAGTCCGCCAGCGGCGTCCACGAGCGCCGCACTGTCGCCCGCCAGCAGTGCCGAGTGGGAGACATGGATGTGCGTCACCCCCTTGCCCCCGCCCGCGACGGTCAGCAGCGCGTCTTGCAGGCGCGTCGAATCCTTCGCGGTGCCGTCCAGCACTACCGATATCGCCGAGATCTCCCCCAATACCTCCGTCGGGTCCAGGAACCAGCGGTCGACCTCGAAGGAGATCAGCAGCACCGAGGCGCTGTCGAACGAGGCGTCGTACAGGCCGTTCAACTGCCCGAGAAGCTCTGCGGGAGAGGTCACTACGGCACACGACGCCATCCCCACGGACTTGAAGGCCGCGGTCGCACGCATCGCCGCGGCTTGGGTATCGGCGACGACATGCACGTCGAGACCCGGTCGTGGATCACCGGCCAGGCCGAGCCGCGCGCAGCTGGTTCTCGACAGATACACCGAGTCGATCCCACGGCCCGCGATCGCCTCGAGCAGATCGCCCGCGAACTCGACGACATCGGCGCGGGGCATCGGATCCCGCAGTGCCGCTGCCACTTCCAGTGCGGAGGTCAGGATCAGCGACGGCCCGTCCGCATTCGCCGCCGCTGCCAGCTTCGATTCGAGCTCGCCGGCGTCGGCAGCCCAGAACACCTGGATTCCGAAGGCCCGGGCCAGATCCCGGATCGTCGCACCGGATTCCGCACGGCAGATCACCGTGACGGGAACCGTGTAGCGCGCGGCCGTGGACAGCTCGGCGATGTACTGGTCGAGAGAGGCGAGTTCGGTCAGCGCGTAGCACCGATCGTCGGCCGCCAACGCGAGTCCGATCGACATCGGCAGCGCCGAACCCTCGGCCGCCAGATTCCACGCACTGTGGACCTCCGCGTGCGAACTCAGATATCTGCGCGCGAGCCGCTGTATCGGCCCGGGGTCGACGGCGACCGAGGTACCCGAAAGCCGTTGCGCGAGAACCGCCCATCCGCCGGACACCTGTTCGTCGCGCGGGGTTTCGGACGAGTGCTCCGGTGTGCCCCGGCGGCTCGACACCGCGGAGGTCAGGGAGTCCAGAATCGCGGGAATATCGCCCGCGATTCCGATCCGCTGACATCCGGTATCGAACCCGGATGTCGCGAGATCGGTGACTTCGATGAGGATCTCGGCCGCGGGGAAGTACCGCTGCACGCCGACGGTCGGCCTACCGATCAGCAATACCGTGTCGTCGGCCGCCGACAGGGGTTCGTCATCGACGGGAGCGACCAGTGCCTCCGGGATTCCGGACTCGGGCAGGGCCCGCAGCGGAGCGCCGAGCGCCTGTGCGAGAACGCGGGCACGATCGACGGATTCCCTACTGCCGGAACCCAGGACGATCGATGTCGGGTTCGCGCAGAGATAGTCGGCCAGATCGTCGACACGTTTCTTGTCGACCTTCGTGGCGCCGCGCCGGTCCAATCGGTACGGGCTCGGCTGTTCGCGCTCGCCGACCGGTGCGTTCAGCAGGTCCGAGGGAACGGCGACGTGCGCCGAGGTCTGCTCGAGGCGTACCGCCAGCACGATCTGATCGAACACGCCTATCTGGTCGGCCGACATGATGTCGGTCGACCGCCAGGTGCCGTCCCGGAACAGCCGCGCGGAATCGATCTCCTGAAACGACTGCGTCCCAACATCGCCCAGGTGGACCTGTCCGGAGATCGCGAGCACCGGCACGCGGTCGTAGAGCCCCTCGTATACGCCGGGCAGCAAATGCGTCGCGCCGGGACCGGCCGTGCCGAAGCACACCCCGACGGTGCCCGACCCGCGGGCGTAGCCGACGGCCATCCAGGAGGCCGCGCTCTCGTGGCGAACCGCGATCAATCCGATCTCGTCACGTCGCCCGACCGCGTCGACCAGGCAGTTCACCGACTCCGCGGGCATTCCGAACAGGTAGCGCACATCGTTTCGGACCAATCGATCCACCAGGGCGTCCGCGAAGCGCGGACGGCCCAGCAGATCGGCCCCCAGGTGTGGATTCATCTGTGGCATGCGCTTGCCTCCATTCGGCTGCCGTATCCGTCCGCGAAGACTTCGACGACGTGGTCCAGGTGTTCCGGTGCGGGCACGGTGATTCGGACGCCGAGGTCGCGATATTCCCGGACCGCGATCCCCGACCGGGCGAAGCGGTCGACGAGCGGCGCCGGATGCCGCATCGGCACCCAGAGGAAATTGCCGCGCGATTCGGGCACGGTGAGTCCGCGTTCGCGAATCGACGCGCTGAATGCCGCTCGGCAGTGGACGACCGAATCGACCTGCCCGGCGAGCTCATCGCTGACCTCCAGCGCCGCCACCGCCGCGGCGACCGCCAGCCGATTCACGCCGAAAGGCACCGCGGCAGTGCGACATGCGCCGATCAACTCGCTGTTGCCGACCGCGTATCCGACGCGCAGGCCCGCCAGCCCATAGGCTTTCGAGAAGGTCCGCAGGACAATGAGATTCCGGTGCGAGCGAGCCAGCCGGAACATCGCCGAAGGATCGGCGGTGCGGTCGAAGTCGATATACGCCTCGTCCACCACCACGACCGTGTGCCGCGGAACCACCGCGAGGACCATCTCGATCTCATCGGGACCCACCGGCTCACCCGTCGGGTTGTGGGGCGAGCAGATCAGGATCGCCGCCGCGTCGTCCCCGGCCGCCGCCACCATCGCATCCAGCGGCTGCCATCGAAACTCCGTGCCCGACACCGGTATCGCCGTACCGCCCGCGTCCACCACGACTCGCTCGTAGGCGTCGAAGGCCGGAACCGCGAAGACGACTCGGCCGTCGTCCCCGGCAACTCGGCGCAGGACGTAGCCGAGCACGCCGACGCTGCCCGGTCCGACGATCACCTGATCGGGGCCGCAGCCCACGAAATCGGCAATGGCCGTCCGCAGCGCTCCATACGACGCCGCCGGATAGTCCGCCGCGCGGTCCACCTCCGCCTCTATCGCCTTGCGGACGCTCGGCAATGGAGCGAAGGGCAGCGCATTGTTCGAGAGGTCCAGCGCGACAGCCGAATAATCATCCCCCTCCTCCGCGCGGTACTCGTTCCACACGGCGCCCGCGCGCGCCTTCATCAGCCTTTCCACCGCATCCATTACGCGACGTCCTTCTTTCTGCGGGTATCGAGCTTCAACGCATCCATCAGGAAAATGATGATCAGCGAACCGATTACGATGCTGACCGAAGAAACGGACGGATCCACCAGCAGGATCCAGGTCGACAGATATCCCGTCGACACCACCATGTCGGCACGAAGCATATTGTTCGCCGATTGGCTGTCATCGCGCAGAATCATCCGGGCGCACTGCACGCAAACAATCGGAAACCACAGCAGGGTCAGCAGATACTTCTCCGCGAATTGTCCACTGGCGACCAGGAACAGCGGGCCCGAGTAGACGACGATCGTCCCGGCCGCGGCGACGATCGCCGCACGCAGCCGGGTCCGGCTCAGGGTCGCCGAGGTGACCAGACCGGCATTTCGATCGCCGTAATAATCGGGCAGGTTCTTCACCAGACCCTTGGCCGCGAACCAGGCGAACAGATAGACGGCCATGAGGATGAACGGCCAGTTTCCGAGCACCGCCGGTCCGTGCTTCGAGACGGCGGGAGCCATCAGGAACGGAAAGGCGACGTCCAGGGCGAAGAGGGCGATCGACAAGATCGGCCTCGCCTTCACCCGGAAGGGCGGCAAGGAGTACTGGTGTGCGATGACGACGCAGATCGCAGTCATCCCAAGGAAAATGGGGCCCACCAGCGCCGCCAGCGCCAGCATGAGCAGGCACACGGCATAGGCGCTCCGCAACAGCCGCCGTCGGCCGTAGAGACCGAGCAGATACAGACGGGCCGGCAGGTTCTCATTGTCCTCCGCGACATCGGAGTAGCCGTTGAACAGGTTGGCCACCGCGCTGTACAGGAAGGTGATCGCGAAGCCGATCAGCACGTCGAGGTCGATCGACAGGCCGAGCATTTTGATGGACAGGCAGAAGGCCAGCATTCCCGGTAGGCAGGTACGCGGGCGTGCGAAGGAAAGGAACAGCTCGAGTCGTCCCCGGATCCCCGCCGTCAATCCCTCGGACGAATTCACCCAATCGATTCGCTCCGCCGCCGACTTGTCAAGAAATTCTTCCAGTGTCGGTATAGAAATAGTTACAGCCACGATAAACAGCTCACTCGTCATGCGCAGTTGAGAACATTGGCCGCTCCGGACCCCAACTCCTGAAACGGAAACCATTGCCACCCGGCATACACCCGACCGATGCCTATACGGTGTATTACGATTCCACTGACGTGAGCATACAGCGAAATCCGGTGTCACCCAAGGGTGTCCAACCGCTGCCTTCATCAGTTGGACGGGCCGTTGTACAACCAAAACTGCTGGCAATTCACATGATTGCGTGTAACCGGGTATATCAGAGGTTGTCTCGTAACGCAGAGAGGTTCCCATGCTGATCGACTTCGTTCCCGACAAGAACCTGTACCCCTTCGAGTCCCGCTGGTTCGACTCCTCAGCGGGTCGGGTTCACTACACAGACGAGGGGGCCGGGCCGACAATCCTGTTCTGCCACGGTGTTCCGACGTGGAGCTTCCTCTACCGCCACGTCGTGCGGGAACTGCGGAACCGGTACCGCTGTATCGTCGTCGACTACCTGGGCTTCGGATTGTCCGAGCGCCCAGACGGTTTCGGTTATACGGTGGCCGAGCACATATCGATCCTCGGCGAGCTCATCGATCACCTGCGGCTCGAGGACTTCGTGGTGATGGGTCACGATTGGGGCGGCCCCATCGGCCTGGGCGCGGTCATCACACGCGCGGATCGGCTGCGCGGAATAGTGTTGGGCAACACCACGTTCTGGCCGCCCGAGGCCGTGGCGAATCAGGCATTCAGCAGGCTCATCCGCACCCCCTTCATGCAGCGGCAGGTGCTCGAGAAGAACTTCCTCGTCGAGCGCGTGCTGCTCGGCGAGCTGGGGCGCAAGCTCAGTGCCGCCGAGATCGACCACTATCGTGCGGTACAGCCCACCCCCGCGGCCCGTCGCGGACTCGGCGTGATCGCCAAGCAGATTCGTGACGCGCGTCCGCTCCTCGAGCAGCTCTCCCGCGACGTCTCCGCCATACTCGCCGACAAGCCGACGCTGCTGGTGTGGGGAATGCGGGACATGGTGTACCGCCCCAAGGCCCACATCCCCCGAATGCGTGAGACATTCACCGATCTCGAAGTGGTCGAACTGCCCCGCGCACAGCAGTTCATCCAGGAGCACGCACCGGATGAGATCGCGACCGCCATCGCGAAGCGGTTCCCCTGAGCCGGGTCACGAAAACGACGTGGGCGGCGCTACCACTCGGTAGCGCCGCCCACGTCGATCCGGTTCCGCTGCTCGCCCTTTCGGCCCGAACCTAGCTCTTATTGCCCGGGGCCTTCATGCCCGACTTGAAGCCGAGGCCACCCGGCTTGGCGGCGGGCGGCGTGGCGGAGCCATTGGACTCCGACGTGCCGTTGCCCTCCGACGTGCCGTTGCTTTCCGAAGCGGCCGGGGCGGACTCGGCGGCCGGAGCCTCGGGAGCCGAATCGGCCGGGGCGGCAGGCGATTCCGGAGCCGGGGTGGCGGCAGGGGCCGCAGCGCCGGGAGCCTTCGGTCCGGGACGCTTGAGACCCGACTTCATGGCCAGCCCCTTGGGCGCGATGGATGGCTTGGCCTCGGCGGCGGGGGCCGACGCAGCGCCAGCCTCGGCGGTCGGGGCGGCGGCTTCCGCCGGAGCCTCGGCCGGCGCGGCCTCGGCGGGCTTGGCACCCGGAGCCTTGGCGGCACCCTTCATGGCCAGCCCACCCGGCTTGGCGGCCGGAGTCGCCGCAGCCTCGGTGGCTTCGGCCTCGGCGGGAACCGCAGCGGCGGAAGCGGTTTCGGCCTTCGCTCCCGGAGCCTTGGCGGCACCCTTCATGGCCAGGCCCTTGCCGCCGGGAGCCTTCGCGCCGCCCTTCATACCCAGACCACCACCGGTCGGAACGGCCTTCGGCGCGGCCTCGGCCACAGCCTCGGCAGCCGCGGCCTGGACCGGCTCGGGCTCGGGCTCTTCGACCTTCGGCTGCTGGACGACCTTCAGGTTCTCGGTCAGGGTCGCGGCCTCGACACGGTCGATGGACTGCAACATCAGCTGGGCGACGTCGACGACCTCGACGCCCTGGCCGACCTGGCCGCCATCCTTGCGGGCGGTGACACCGTCGGTGAGCATGACCCGGCAGAACGGGCACCCGGTCGCGATCATCGACGGCTCGTTGCCACCCTTGAGAGTGTCCAATGCTTCGTCGACGCGGTCGATGTTGATGCGCTTACCGAGCTGCTCTTCCATCCACATCCGCGCACCACCCGCACCACAGCACATCGAACGCTCACCGTGGCGTGGCATCTCGACCAGCGTCGAACCCGAAGCCTCCATCAGCTCACGCGGCGCGTTGTAGATCTTGTTGTGCCGACCCAGATAACACGGGTCGTGGTAGGTCACGTTCTGCGCCACCGGCGACACCGGCACCAACGCCTTGCCACGCACCAGACGGTTGAGCAACTGGGTGTGATGCACCACCTCATAGCTGCCACCCACCTGCGGGTACTCGTTGTTGAGCGCATTGAAGCAATGCGCACACGTCACAACGATCTTCTTCCTGGCCTGCTCCACACCCTCGAACACCGAATTCAGCAACTCGATGTTCTGCATCGCCAACTGCTG